>JALYGX010000539.1 GCA_030776905.1 Cyanobacteriota bacterium
GTAGCGCGATGCGTGCTAAGAGGTGCAGCCGCGAGTAGACTATCACAAGTTCAAAAAGATTTGGCAAAAAAAGGGCTGGGACTGAAAGTTTATGACTGCTACAGACCCCTATCCGTACAAAAGCAGATGTGGCAAGTCTTCCCCAATCCTAACTATGTAGCCAATCCTGCAAAAGGCTCTCGGCACAATCGCGGCGCTGCCGTAGACCTGACGCTGGTTGACGGCAAGGGTAAAGAACTAGAAATGCCAACAGGGTTTGATAATTTTACAGCACGAGCCTCTAGAGATTACAACGGTGCAAGCGATCGAGCTAAGAAAAATCGCAAGCTGCTTGAGGATGCAATGAAAAAATATGGCTTTATACCACTGGCAACCGAATGGTGGCATTTTGATGCACCGGGTTGGCAGAAGTTTTCGATTCTGGATGTGCCCTTTGGGGCAATTCCTTAAAGTCTAAAATCTAGAGCGTTGCTACGGTTTCCCGGACTCACGCCTAACAATTCCTCACTTCCCACTTCACCTTGTGAATGATCATTTACAGGGGAACTTGGTAGAAGTTGCACAAGGACAGATTTGAGTGCTGTACCCCAACTCCTTTCATTGTCATAAAATTGCTCTTGCACTCCTAAGCAACTGTTTCGCTTTTGTTCATAGAACTCGCGGTTGTCACACAATTTGAGCAGTGCCTCAGTGTAACTATTGATATCATCCGGTGGAACTTCCACAACGGCGTCCCGCACCGAGGAAATAGCCGGACAGACTGCTGAAGTGACGACGGGACGACCTGACAAGATGCCTTCGGCGACAACCTTATTAAACCCCTCTAGGAAGTCACTCTTCGTCGGCACGATAACAACATGCGTTTGGTTGAGAATCTGACGCATTTGTTGCTTGTTGCAGTGACCGTGACAGATAAAGTGAGCATCAATCCCGCTAAGCTTTGCTGCAAGACGCACAGATTCCAGAGCTGATCCGCTTCCACAAAGCTCAAACGTGATGTCTTGTCTGCCAAGAGCCGCCAAACGCTTCGCAATTTCCAGAAGATCGAAAACGCCCTTATCTTGTTCGATTCGACTCGCGAACAGGACTCGAAACGGCTTTCGTTTTTTATCCGGAGCATCTATCTCTGCAAACTGCTTACGGCGATATGTAGGGGAAAATTTCAAAATTTGCCGATGTTGATTAGCTGTGAGCTGTGCTATCTGCTCAGATATCTCGTCGGAAATCGCCAACATGGCAGCGCAACTGCTAGCAAAAAAATAATGGCTGAGTCTTAAAATTAATTTTTCCGCCTTACGTTGGGGAATATATTTACGCCACAAAGTGCAATGTAGTGATGGGATGACAGCGACCCCAAACCAAGGAAGTAGCGACAAGATAAACCAGTGTGTTGTTCCATTACTGACTACTGCAACGTCGGCTCGGAAACGAATAGCTGAGGCAATCAACCGCAATCCATACCACAATAGACCCAAGTGATAAAGTAGACCCGATGAGGAGCGCAGTGGAATTGGGCGATGCTCAATCAGGAATTGACCATCATGTAAGATTTGTCTTTCTTCGCATGAGGAGATTACGTAAGCCTGTGCATCCAAGTCTCGACACACCTCGTAGAATTGACCGGAATAGGTGATTGCAAGCTGTGAGGGATCGTCTTGTCCCTGAACCCAATGCTTATAGGTGCTAATTACATCCCCACAACCGGCAGCATAGAGAATTCGCAGCTTTTTGGACATTACTTTTTGATTGAAGAACTTATTTGGACGTAGAGAATTCCAAGCTTCAATCAGCCTGGAATTATTTTTGATAGAGGTAAATGCCTTGGTAGCCTCTCAGGAATTAAACGCCTCACAAGTGTGAAACACCTGCACACCTGGAAGTGCGCAGTGAGGAATATGTATTAAAAGCAGCCACTGTAGCAGTTAAGCGTAATAGCCTAAGCTGAGTCAGGGTGTCATAGAGACGCTTTTCCTCAAATTTAGAATTTTAAGAATGATGCGAAACTTTACCCGTGCCAGGAATTGATGCTTTTTGAGCAGACCTACCTAAAAATTCAACTTCGGTTCAAGTATTTCAGGAATTTCAGGTTAATTCTTGGAGATGCTACTAAGAATTTCTTTTAAAGTCGGCTTAAGCTATTGCCGTAGCGATGCACTTTCTGGGAGATGCTAGTCAGATTTTTTAGCAATGTCTGATCGGGCAATTGCACTAACAGATGCACTACTTGTAGCGTTCTTAGGTAAACCCTGACAAACTTTGGTGATGCTCATCTACAAGTTTCTTCTTTGCCATAAGCTGTTACATCAGCCTCGCCATATATTTTAACTTATTTGTGCTAATTGACAATATCTCTCTTTAGATGTAGCCAAGTCTACAGTTTTTATGCGATCAACGACTTGAAGTGTCTTGTCGATGCGTAAGTTCTAACATTTTGCGATCGCCCTTTTTTTCCTTCCCATAAAGTTTTTCATTCTCAATGTGCCTTTTGTAGAAATTCCTTGATGAGAGTGCGATCGCTTTTTATAAAATCAATGAAGATGCGATCGCACAAATGGGTGTTGAGCTAGGCATTTGGCAAGGGCGATATGAAGAAATGGAACTGCCTTGGATGCGCTTGTGGGGAGAGCTGCGATCGCATCTCTACTACACTAGCTAAAACAGAGACTTTGTATATAACTTAGCGTCCCTCAGACTGGAAGTCTGGGGCTATACAGACAAAGTCCGCCTGCGCGGACTTCATCGTTGCGTCCTGAAACCTGCGAAGGCAGGTTTTGTTTGTGTAGCTGCGGTTTCAACCGCCCAATCTCCGAATGGTGAGGATTTCAGCCACAATCTTAAAAATCCAAAAATCTTAGCTAAGATACTTGGCAAACTCCAATGGAAGGGCTAAGCTGTTTCTAGGAACCTTATCCAAGATTTTTGGGAATAAGCAATGGCAAAGGTAATATTTGACCTTATTCAGCGCTTTGAAGTGGAAAACGGTGTCCCCCGCCTAGTTTCAACAAACATCCAAGTTATTGAAGGGGGGCAAGATTTGATGTCTTTAGCTACCAATCTGCTGGCTCAACTTGGTTTCTACGATAAGTTTGAGGAGAACCGGACATCTCAATACATAGGGTACAAACTTAAGAATCCTAGAAAAGGCTCTAAACGTTATCAACTGGTTTTAGCCCCTCGCAAAGAGGGTTTATGTATTTCTATTAGTAAACCTATAGCACAACCACATATCTTAGAGTTGAAATGTTATACCCTGTGTGGCTTTACAGATGATGGTGATGACGATTTTGATACTAATATTTTAGGAATCTTTTGGATTTTACCTAGCCAAGAAGATGTGTTTCTAACAATAATGCAAAATCGTTATCCAGATATCTTAAAAGGGGAAACAACAGGAAGCTTTTACCTTAATTGTGATACAGGTTATTTCGACGATAATGGCATTTTTGGGGGAGAGATGGTTTCAATGTCTCCCAAAGATTTCAAAATAGAAAATTTGGGTTTAAGCAATACCTATATAGCTTTTACGGAGGATAAGCTTTTCCCTTATATGTTGCAGGGATGTGTTAGTTCAAGTGAAACTATAGAAGAATTCATGAGTTACTTCTCTCAATTATTATTGGAGCAACAGTAATGTCTGTAGTAGCCAAAAGACTGGTTAACGATTACGAAGAAGGAATTATTGAATTTCTTCAAACCTGCATCGGTGAAAATTACCAAATCCATACACAGGTAAGCTTACTGCAATTTTGTGAACCAGATAGCATTCTTGATTGGGAGTTGAGAAAGTTTTTATTTAGCCCCAGTACAGTAGATGCTCTAATAACAGACTCTGACTATATGCCTTGTTTAGCTGTAGAATCTCAGTCGAGATATCATGACTCTCTGAAAGCAATAGAGCGCGACCAAAAGAAGGCAAAATTACTTGAGCTTGCCGGAATTCCATTGATTTATACTCGTATAAGGAAATGTAGGTTTTTGCATCTATCCTGTGGTAATGAGGAAGTGGTTTTCAACTTATACACAGGACAAGGG
>JALYGX010000540.1 GCA_030776905.1 Cyanobacteriota bacterium
CCCAGTCACACTCATTTAGAAGATTGTCTAGCCAAACTCATTCAGCACTATAAAAGTAATCCAGAATCTAAGTGTCAGTGGCTAATTCATTTCTTGGAAATTATCCAAGTGACCTTAACAATTTATGCTGAAGATGTACAATATAATTTACTGAATATGTCAGAGTATAAGCGAGAAATGGCGGCAAACGATGAGGAGAAGGCATATCGCATTTTTTCTCAAATAAAAGGTGAAGCGAACAATAATCAAAGAACGGCTTGATAGTCTTTAGCTCGCTCGGCAACTACTACAGGCGTACTTGTCGCAAAACTTAAAAAACAACATCTAATGCAGCGATCGCTCATTGGCATCCCCAATTAACCTTGAGAGGGATGTGATCGCCTCAGATGAAACTCTAAAGTGCCAACAAATGGTTGTATCTTGGAAAGCTCAGTATGGCACCCGAAACAGAAGATTTTACTATCGGTGTCGAAGAAGAATATCAAATTATCGACCCGGCAACCCGTGAGCTTAAGTCGCGTGCCAAGCACATACTTGCAATAGCACGGGAATCACTTGGGGAAGAGGTGCAGCCTGAAGTTCAACTCTCCCAGATTGAAATTGGCACACCCATCTGTCGCACCCTCGCAGAGGTGCGCCGAGAACTCATCCACAGACGGCGCGAAGTGATTGCAGCAGCGGCAAAAGATGGTAACCGAATTGCGGCGGCTGGGACGCACCCGTTCTCACACTGGGAAGACCAGCAAATTACGCCTAAAGACCGCTACAAAAGCCTTGAACGAGATTACAAACAACTCACACGCGAGCTACTAATCTGCGGCTGTCACGTCCATATCGGCATAAGAGATCGCGACGAGGCAGTTCAGGTAATGAACCGCGCTAGGGTGTGGCTTGCGCCGTTACTCGCCCTCTCTGCCAACTCGCCTTTCTGGCTAGGTACGGATACCGGATATGCCAGTTATCGCACTGAGATTTGGAGCAGATGGCCTTTATCAGGCGTACCATCCATTTTCGAGTCCCATGCTGAATACCAAGCGATCGCACAAGCTTTAGTTGCAACTAAAAGTGTAGAGGAGGCGACGAAGATTTACTGGGATGTCCGCCTATCGGAGCGCTTCCCAACCCTTGAGTTTCGCGTCACGGATGTGTGCATGACGGTGGACGAAGCGGTGATGGTTGCGGGACTCGTGCGGGGTTTAGCGCGGACTTGTTACGAGCAAGCACAGCGCGATGAACCCTTTGTCGCAGCACGCCCCGAACTGGTGCGTGCTGCTCAATGGCGTGCCGCCCGTTATGGCTTGGACGCGGAGTTAATGGACATGAGGACGCTGACTGCTGTCCCAGCGCGTGAACTGGTTGAGACGTTTCTAACTTTCCTACGTCCATCCCTAGAAGACTCTGGAGAGTGGGATGAAATCTCGTCACTCGTGCATGAAACCATGCAGCGCGGCACAGGCGCAACACGGCAACGCGAAGCTTACAAGCGTTCGGGGCGCTTAGAGGATGTGGTTGATTTAATCGTTGAGGAGACCGAGAAAGGAACGGGGTCAGGTTAACGATACTTGGCGCAGAACGTAGTCTCTAGATTACGGCAGGTTCTAGCATTCGGATAGTTCCCGCACTCGCATCGATTTCCACTTCTAGACCAATCGGTAATGTCAGTATCGGTTCGATATGACCGATCATGGCTCCGTACCAAGCCGGAATCCCTAGCGGTTTGATATGGTCCCAAACGACTTCTTCGAGGGTGAGAGAGCCATAGTCAGCGTCAGGCGCACATCCAGGACATTGCCCAAAGATGAAGCCAGCCAGCTTATCAAAGACGCCGGCAATTTTGAGATGAGTCATTAAGCGATCGATGCGGTAAATATTTTCATTAGTATCTTCTAAAAAAAGAATTGCCCCCTGGAAATCAGGTAGGTAAGGAGAACCGACAATTCCAGAAAAAACTGACAGATTACCTCCAATCAATCTGCCACGGGCTTGACCGGGAGTGATAGTTTGGATGCGATTTTTCACCTGCATCAAACGGTCTTCATCGTCCCCATCCTTCAGGTTTTGAAAGGTTATGGCTTCACCAGCAAACAAGATGCGGCGGAAATATTCGGTTTGTTGCGGTCGCCAGGAGGTTAGACCATTAGGTCCATGAAATGTCACTACATGAGTACGACCATAAATTGCCAGCGTTAAAGCTGTAATATCGCTGAAACCCACGAGAATTTTGGGATTTTGACGGATGCGATCGTAATCCAGATACGGTAGCATCCGACTGCATCCCCAGCCGCCACGAATCGGTAGGAGAGCAGCGACTTGCGGGTCTGCAAACAACTGATTGATATCGGCGGCGCGGTCTTTATCTCGACCTGCCAAATAGCCGTAGCGATCGAGGAGATGAGGAGCAAGGCGGGGAACAAGTCCTAAAGCCCGCACGGCATCTTGGACAATATCAAGCTCTTCACGCTCCCAAGTAGCACCCGCCGGACTGACAATCCCCACTACAGCGCCAGGTTTTAAACGAGGTGGTTTCAAGAGTGGGGCAGTAGCCGTTCTCCCTAACCGTGATGGAGAGACTAATAAGGAAGTTGTAGCCGTAGCGGCAATAGTTTTAAGAAAATTCCGGCGAGTGAAGCTGGCAGACATCTATATTTTCGGTTGTTAGTTGAAGAATGGAGGGAGCTTGAACGTGTTAAAAATCCACCCCACGTTTCAAATCCACACCCTTTTCGCAGTAGTGCTTGTGACAAATCATCTCTGAGTGGACGCTTGCTAGGTCGAAGTAGGCGGGTTGATTTA
>JALYGX010000541.1 GCA_030776905.1 Cyanobacteriota bacterium
GTCCTAGCCAATTAGCCGTCTTAATTAATTGTTCTGGATTCACTCCCAACTGTCGCGCCAAATCTAAACCGTTTTCCCCAACACAAAATACTAAACAGTCAAAACGCAGCGCTTTCTGTTGTAGTTCCTCGCGGTAAGCTTCCAATTGACCGGGAGCGCTCAGGGGTTGGGAAATGCCTGTCGTCCCCAGCAAGGACAATCCTTCTACAACACCAAAAGCGGCATTTGAGGTACGTTCTGCCAACTGACGCCCTTCCGGTAGGATAATCGTGACCTGAATCTTCTCGTCTATTGTGAGTTGGCGCTTGAGGTTTTCTTGCAACAACCGTTCTGCATAAGCGTAAATTGCCGCTTTGCCACCCGCATTCAGTTGTCGCCCAATTCCCTCACCACCGAGTAAACGAACCTGTTCTATTTGGTCTGGTTGTCCCCATTCGACTAACGCCCAAATTGGAGTATTGCGAGTAAGGTCGAGGTTATCACCAGGGTTGCTTGTCGTAACAGCTAGTACCTTTTCCTTACCAATACCAGCAACTTGCTCGATAGGAATTTCTACCGTTTCAGGCGGTTCAATTAAATCCACTGGCACGACCTTCAGGGGTTGGCGTTCCCGCAACCAATGCAATGCAGCGATCGCACCAGCACAGGCAAATACAGGTAAGGTATATCCAGCAACAGGTTTGGAGGTAGTCATTAGTTTTAGCTTGGCTAGTAGCTTTATCCTCCTAAAAGGCGATCGCATTTCGGCATTTTCAGCTCAATTACTTCGTTATCAGGGTTACTACAAGCTACCCTAGCGCCGCAGGTTCATTGGTATTATTGCCAAGTATTTCATAGTTATTACGAAATATTGAGAAGATCTTTCTGCTGATCGCCCGATTTTGATAGCTGTACGAATACTGGCGTCACTCATGCCTTTATTTTGGCTGGGAACTGGGGCTAACTCAGCGTCCGTTTGGGTATGGCTACCGCTTGTGCATTTACTCAGTGGCGGGACGTGGGCGGCAATTGATCTGTGTAGCAACAATATCCAGATGAGTGTTGCACCTTCTTTGCGAAGTCAAACAATTTACTTTGCGATCGCTTGTGCAATTGCTGGCGTTACTGGGGCACTGGGAACGGCAGTGGGTGGGTTTCTTGCTCAGCTAGACAGTATCGGTGGCTTACCTGGATTATTTGCCCTTTCAGCTATTTTACGATTGGTAGCCTTATTGCCGTTGGTCTTTGTCAGAGAGCAAGGTTCTCAGGGGCTAATGAAGTTTTGGCAATTGCTGAATATTTCCCGACAGCCCAAACCACTCCTACCAAAAGCTAAAGCCGTAACTATTCCCGTTACAGAATTGGCAAATGGCTCAAAATAAGAAGTAGGGAGTAGAGAGGTGAATTTTGGATTCATCTGCAAGCCTTTAATCCTCAAATCTAAAATCGCCATAACCCTTAACTCAATCTCCCAAAAAACATAATGAACCAGGTAGATTATCTTCGTATCAGCCTTATCGACCGTTGTAATTTTCGGTGTCAGTACTGTATGCCGGAAGGAGCAGAGCTTGACTATCTCCGGCGGCAAGAATTGCTCACCAATGAGGAACTCCTCACGTTGCTCCAAGAAGTTTTTATCCCGGTGGGGTTTAGAAAGTTTCGCCTCACGGGTGGCGAACCGTTATTACGTCCCGGCGTTGTCGATTTGGTGAGAGCGATCGCATCTCTACCCGAAACCGAAGACTTGGCAATGACGACAAACGCCTATTTACTGGCAGGGATGGCGCAAGACCTTTATGAGGCGGGTTTGCGACGAATTAATATCAGCCTCGACTCCCTCGATCCCCACACGTTTGACAAGATTATTGGCAACAAAGGGCGATCGCGTTGGCAGCAGGCTTGGGAAGGCATACAAGCGGCTCATCGCGTTGGGTTTGACCCTCTGAAGCTGAATGTAGTAGTAATTCCGGGGGTCAATGAAGGGGAAGTGTTGGATTTAGCTGCCCTAACCATTGACCGCCGTTGGCACGTTCGGTTTATCGAGTTTATGCCCATTGGTAATGCCCAATTGTTTGGCGAACGTGCCTGGGTGTCCTCAGAAGAGTTGCGGCAGAGCATTCGCGATCGCTGGGGCTTGATAGAATCTAACGTCCGGGGCAATGGTCCTGCGGATGTCTTCCAGATTCCCGGTGCTTTGGGAACGCTGGGATTCATCAGTCAGATGTCGGAGTGTTTTTGCGATCGCTGCAACCGAATGCGTCTTTCTGCCGACGGTTGGCTGCGCCCTTGTCTTCTGAATGAAAGCGGTCAGATTGACCTAAAAACCGCCTTACGCCAAGGTGTTGACCTTACTGACTTGAGAGCGCAAGTGCGTCAGTTGCTGATGATTAAACCAGAAATCAACTTCAAGCAGCGAGACTCTGGGACGACTGGCACTTATACACGCACTATGTCACAAATCGGTGGCTAGTCAGTAGTCCTCAGTCATTAGCCCTATCAATGACTAATGACCAATAACCAATGACCAATAACTTAAGCCTGTCGTGAGTAGTACTCAACCACCAGCAGTTCGTTAATTTGCAGCGCCACCCACTCGCGATCGACAACACCATTGACCTTACCAGTGAGATTGTTCTTGTCAAACTCTAAATGGCTGGGAAGGTTTGCCAAACCTGGGAATTCTAGGTTTTGTTGTACCAGAGCTTTGGAGCGCTCGCGGTTTGTAACACCAATGATTTCTCCGGCACGACACTGATAGCTGGGAATATCAACTACCCGACCATTAACTGTCACATGACCGTGATTCACTAGCTGACGTGCTGCTGGGATAGTACCAGCCATTCCCAAGCGAAAGATGGTGTTATCCAATCGCATTTCCAACAGTTGCAGCAGGGCTTGACCCGTTGAACCTGTCGCCCGACGCGCTTTACGGACATAACGCAGCAACTGCTTTTCCGTAAGTCCATAGTTGAAGCGGAGTTTCTGCTTCTCTTCCAGCCGGATGGCATATTCTGAGCGCTTCTTGCGAGCTTGACCATGCTGACCCGGTGGGTAGGCACGTCTTGGCGTCTTGCGAGTTAAACCCGGCAGATCCCCCAGACGGCGCACAACCCGCAAACGCGGGCCTCGATATCGCGACATATAGCTTCCTCTTTCCTGTCCTGACTAAATCTTTACCCAAAACTATAATCTTACACCTTAATGATGGGTACTTCAAAGGGTAAATTCCCTATTATTCTAGTAGGCTTCTCAACTTATCTCGGCGTTGTGCCCAGAGTTGGCGCAGGTAATCCAGTCCACTTGCACAATATCTATCTTCAAACTTGACTGATTCCTGCTTAATCCCATGTCCCAGTTGCTGCAAATCTTCTAGAGTGGGGCTTGTCTGAATCATATGGGCGATCGCTCTCATCCACCGATTCAGTTGGCGGTAACTGATGAATTGTCCACCTTTGTCACGGCGATGGACGAATAGAACATAAGCCCAGCGTTCAATTCGTGCGATCGCAGAGAGGGGAATTCTCAGGATATGGGCAATGTAGCGGGGGGTGAGGTGAAAGCGTTGTGCGGGTTGAATCCGACGAAATAAGGTAGTCACGATTTCGCTTCCTCACTGTTTTCGTCTAGAGTGTCGAGCGTGAGGTCAAAGATGATGGTGTGGGGAGCGGTGGGGAGTAGCTGTCGGAGAATTTGCAGATGAGCTTCTGCATCGTTGCGACGGCGAAAACGGGCGACGATAGTCTGCTTCATGTTGGGTTGGGGGCGAATGATGCACCACGGAAATAGCTGGGTTTTGTAGGGCATGAGGCACTCCTGACGATAGTTTGCACTTTGCGAATTGCTCTCTCCCCTAGCCCCTCTCCTGCTTTTGAGTGGGGAATCTTTCTCCCCCTTCCTTACTAGGGAAGGGGGTTGGGGGGTTAGGTCTGTGAGCTATATGCCATCCACCTGAAAACCTCTATAGGCATAGGGAATCTGCGACCACTCACGAGATGTACGCAAGTTCGCAACAGGCAAATATGGCAACCTAATAGGCGAGGCGCTGAGCGATCGCAGCAGAATCGTCTACTTGGTTGTGGTGTGATGACAACTTATGTAAGACACTGAGAAAGCAGCAGGCATCCAAAGGAGTATCCAAGAAAGCACCTAAGTAGTCTGGCGGTAGCTTTCCGGA
>JALYGX010000542.1 GCA_030776905.1 Cyanobacteriota bacterium
TGATAACCCAGCCAAATTAAAAAAGGTGTCTGTGAATCTCCCATTTGGCATCGGTGGAGCCGAATGGGAAGCTGATCCAACTGAACGAAGGGCTGCATGGTCACTTTATATTGAACTGGTCACACGTATTGCCATCCAACCCTTGGAAGCAGACCAAGGACTTTTGCGAGAAATACTGAACTCCCTGTATCAGATGTTCCCAACCACCCGAGAAATTCTCAAAGAGGCTGGTCCAGGTGTCGGTGCATCTTACAGCGGATTGCAGGTAAATAGAGTACACTTTTTGTGAGTGCATCAGGGGGAACAATGAAAGCCTACTCTACCGACTTCCGAGAAAAAATAGTCAAAGCCTACGAACAAGGCAATACATCGGTCAGAAAAATAGCGTCCAGATTCGATGTGAGTAAAAGCCTGGTACAAAGGCTACTTGATATGAAGAAAACTCAAGGTCATGTGGAACCAAGAAAGCAGGGTGGAGGTATGAAGAGTGAGTTGTACGGGTATGAAGCTCAGCTAGCTGAAATGGTTAAAAAATACCCAGACGCAACTTTATCTGAATACTGCGAGTATTGGGGAGAAAGCCATAATCAATGGGTAAGCACTAGTACGATGTGCCGCGCCTTGCAAAAACAGCAACTGACACTAAAAAAAAGACACTACGCAGCACTCAGGCGGCGAAGGAAAGAGTCCAAAAGCTAAGATGCGAGTATTGGGAGCAAGTTAAGGATATAGAGCCAGAAAACCTGGTGTTCTTGGATGAAATGGGTGTTTTATTGGGTTTAACACGAACCCATGCCAGAAGTTCTTCTGGACAAAGGGTATATGACCTAAAGCCATTTTATCGAGGGGCAAAGGTAACAGTCATTGGAGCAGTAAGCCTGAAACAAGTTTTGACTGTTATGACCTTGAACGGTTCAATGGATGGAAACGCATTTGAAGTTTTTATTGAAAAGTGTTTGCTTCCTCAATTATGGTCAGGTGCTGTAGTTGTTATGGATAATGTGCCAGCCCATAAAGTTGTTGCAATCGAACCTTTGATTCAATCTGTTGGCGCAAGTATTCTTTACCAATCACCCTATTCCCCAGATTTTAATCCAATTGAACATTGGTGGTCACAGCTCAAAGCTTTTTTACGTCAGTTTTCTCCAACCACAACTACCAAGGTTGATACTCTTATTGCTACCGCACTTGATTTAGTCAATCCTCAACATCTGCGAAATTGGTTTACTAACTGCTGTTACTGTGCCTCATAAACCTGCAATCCGCTGTAAAGCTGTATGAGATGCGATCGCCTTCACCGTGCAATGCAGAAATGATGATGTTTGGAAAGAGCGGTAAGCGAAGCCATGCCGAAGGCTTATCGCCTTTGAGTTGAAGTTGTACGAGTAGTGCGATCGCCTCTTTCACAAACTCTTGTTGAGAGATGGTTGGGAATTTCGCTTGAAAGTGATCGCCTTGATTGAGTCCTGATTGACGAGCGATGTAGTCTGCAATTTGCTCAATGTCTTGAATTGCGGGTTCAGTGAGGCGAAATTGTGCAGTCATGCTTCTGGAGAACTGTAGCGCGATCGCATATTGGCGCGGATTTGTGCCATCGCAGTTGCACCATCAACAACTTCACCACGTTGGGACGCTTCCAAACCAACAAGTGCGTCCTGTTGGAGTTCTTGTAGTCGTCCTTGGTAGATGTCTTGCTGTTGTTCAAGGAGTTTGACGCCTGCAAGGATGACCTCTATCGCACTATTGTATTTACCACTGATGAGTTGGCGCTGCACAAGGGCTTCAACTTCAGGTGGTAGGACGATTTGCATTGCGTTGGCACAGAGGGGTTTTGACTCTATTGTAGGCGATTGCCCAAGGGGCACCAGCGAAGCTGATCGCGTTTTGGCAGGTCGCAGGAGAGATGATCGCACTTGAAGCTGTATGAGATGCGATCGCCTTCATCGTGCAATGCAGAAATGATGATGTTTGGAAAGAGCGGTAAGCGAAGCCATGCCGAAGGCTTATCGCCTTTGAGTTGAAGTTGTACGAGTAGTGCGATCGCTTGTCCTAGCTAGCCGTTTAAACTTTACTTTTAGTGTTCTGGTGGTACGGACAGCGTAACGTATCACCAGATATTGCTATTAAAACCTGCGTTTTATGAAGACTCTTTCAACTCTTTTTATGATAATCGTCTGTGTAGAAGACGCAGCGGCTGTCGGGCAAAATTGTCAAAATATAGATCTAACAACACAATGAAGTCAATCAAGCTTTTTGTTGTATCTTTCCTTATCGGTCTCTTGACTTTAGTATTAGCTCCCTCTGCTCAGTCCAGTCCTCTCCAATCATCTCAATCACTTCTCTGGACTTATAGTGGTGAGACTGGGACTGAGGTATGGGGAGATTTAAGCTCAGAGTTTGTAGCGTGCAAACAAGGAAAACAGCAATCTCCAGTTGCTCTGGAGAAAACTGCCAAAGCTAGCTTGGCGACTATTGAATTTGACTACAAGGATACCCCTTTTAAAGCTATTAATAATGGTCACACTATTGAGGTGGAGTATGAACCCGGCAGTTCAATAAAAATTGAGGGAAAGCGATACGAACTGCGCCAGTTTCATTTTCATGCTCCCAGCGAACATACAATTGGTAGCCAAAAGTATCCAATTGAGCTACATCTGGTACACAAAAATAAAGATGGCGAACTGGCTGTGATTGGAGTTTTCTTGAAAGAGGGCAAGCCGAACGAATTTATTCAAACTCTATTGGCTAATTTTCCTGCAAAGGAAGGTGAAAAAACAGTTAGAGACATTCGCCTCAATGCCAGCGCTCTATCACCGATTGATAAGTCTTATTATCATTACTCCGGTTCATTGACGACGCCTCCTTGTAGTGAAGGAGTTAACTGGTATGTGTTGAAAACTCCGATTGAGGTATCCCAGGAGCAGATTGCAAAATTTGCTTCAGTTTACAGCGGGAATGCCAGACCAATTCAACCTCTTAATCAAAGAGTGATTGAGGTAAAGGAATAGAGCATTGGGTGAACTAGGGTAGAAACCAATACTACAAGGGATACCTCTTCCCCAACCCCTCTCCTACAAGGAGAGGGGAGTAATACTTCACTTTCCGTATCTAATACCGAATACGCGGGTCAATTAAGGCATTGATAATGTCAATTGCAATACTAGCGAGGACAACAATCGCCGCAAAAAATACCATAATTCCTTGTACTGTGGGGTAATCTCGCAGAGCAATTGCTTGATAGAGCCGATTTGCCAATCCAGGCCACGAGAAAGTTACCTCTGTCAGAACCGCACCGCCAAGCAACGAAGCAAAAGTCAATCCCAAGATTGTGATGACTGGAATCATGGCATTTTTCAAAGCATGACTCACCAAGATTTTTCGTTCTTGAATCCCTCTAGCACGCGCTGCTTCCACATAGTCTGCTTGAAGTGTTTGCTTCAAATTCACCCGGACAATCCGCTCGAAAATCCCGCTCAAAAGTATCCCCAGTGTCACACTAGGAAGAGTTAGATAGTGGAGCGAGGCAAAAAAACTATTAAGATTGCCACTAAGCAGACTATCAATTGTATAAAGTCCGGTTGGACCTGAGGGTGGAGCGAGTGAACTGGGAAAACGCCCAGCAATGGGAAACCATTTTAATTGCACGGAAAAGATTAACTGTACAATCATGCCTGCCCAGTAAACGGGAAGCGCATAAGTAATAATCCCAAACAGCCTTCCCCCCAAATCAAACGCTGTTCCGGTGCTTGAGGCGGAGAGCATACCAGCGCCAATACCGACAATCAACGCAACTATCATGCTGGCGGCGGCTACTTCCACTGTTGCTGGGAAGTATTGTTGAATCACCTGCCAAACATTTTGACCTTGGTCAGTAATTGAACTGCCCAAATCCAAGCGCAGTAAGTTTCCCAAGTAGGCAAGGTACTGCAACGGCAAAGGTTTGTTTAGCCCTAGCCGTTCGCGATACTGTTCTTTAATAGCATCAGGGGCGCGATTACCGAGAACAGCATCTACTGGGTCACCTGGGGTTGCACGTAGCAGCAGGAAGACGATTGTAACGATTGTCCATAGCATCAAGGGTGCTAGAAGCAAACGCACCAGGATGTAATACTGTAAAGCACGGGAACGGGACATTGTTAGTTATTAGTTATTAGTCATTCATTATTAGTCATTAGTCATTGGTTATTGGCTTTCTCACCAACAACCAACAACGATCGCGGTTGTCAATTGAGGTTGTAAGGGCACAATATTATCGTGCCCCTACGATGATGTGTATACAACTGACAACTGGTAGAGTACCCAACCACTAACAATTTACGATTTACTAACTTGCCAGAAGGTAGGACCTAGGACTGGGTTTAGCGTGACATCCTTGACTGTTTTTTGAGTGAAGGCGTAGTCTTTTTTCAGCCACAAGGGAATAAAGGGGACATCTTTTGCCGAGAGATCTTGAATTTCAGCAAAGATTTTCTGGCGAGCTTCTGCATTTTTTTCTTTGCGTTCATTCTC
Organism: Cyanobacteriota bacterium; assembly: GCA_030776905.1. Classification (GTDB taxonomy): domain Bacteria; phylum Cyanobacteriota; class Cyanobacteriia; order Cyanobacteriales; family Coleofasciculaceae; genus CADCTM01. The sequence goes on from JALYGX010000542.1 coordinate 4,510, forward strand.
AATCAACTTATTCATTTGCTCGCTGTAATAAAAGGAACCTTGACTTTGACTTGCTCCTTCTTCACAGCCTTTTTCTACTGACCCTTTGGTACAACTGTAGATGGGCTGGATATAGTTATCGGCGTCTCCAAAGTCTGGAGTCCAAGCCACTAAATAACTAGGATAAATCCCTTTCCCCGTGTTGGAAAAAAGCGTGGCTGTCTCTACTGATTTTGGTACGATTTGTAGAATTCCGTCCAGTTTTTGAGCGGCATATTCTTTGAGAGTGGCAACCACCTGGCTTCGTTCTGCGGAATTTGAGGAGTAATAAAGTTCTAGTTGGAAAGGCTTGTTCTTCGAGAATCCTGCCTTAGTCAACAGTTGTTTCGCTTTCTCAACATTACCGTCGCCGTAGGCATCTTTGAAAACAGGTTTGTGAGAATTAAAGCTAGGAGGAACTAAGCTGTAAGCAGGTTCGGCTTGCCCTCTATAAACGCGCTGTGTCAGCAGTGGGCGGTCGATCATGGCGGCGATCGCTTGTCTTACCTCTAGCTGATCCAGAGGCTTCTGCTTCATATTCAGCACCATATAACTTAGGCTACCACCAGCCTCTTCCACGACTTGCCAACTTTTCGACGGAGCATCTTTTTTTAAATTGAGAATTTGCTCTGAGTCTAAGGTGAGATAAGCGATATCTACCGCACCAGTCGTGAAGGAATTGTACAAGTTGGCAGAGTTACTGAAAATCTGAAAATCCAGACCTTTATTGGCTGGTTTTTCACCCCAATATTTATCAAAAACTTCCGTGCGAATTTGTTGTGGGCTAAAGGAAACTAATTTGTAAGGACCAGTTCCTACAAACTCATTGGGTTTAAATTTTCCGGTTCCAATTTCATAAGCTTTGGGGGAAACGGCACACATTCCTGTGAATGCCAACAGCGATGGGAAGGGAGCAAATTGGTTTTTGAGCTTAATGGTCAGTTCGTAATCCCCAGTCGCTTTGATTGATTCTGCAATATCACTGAGGAGGGACGAGGGTTTACCACCATTTTTGACAAACCGATTCAGGGAAAATTCCATTGCCTTGGCGTCAAAGGGCGTACCGTCGTGGAAGACAACGCCTTTGCGTAAGGGTATGGTGTAAGTAAGTCCATCTGCACTTACTTTGGGTAATGCTGTGGCGAGTTGTGGCTCTAGTTCGAGGGTGCCTTTTTTGTAAGAATAAAGGCGATCGCCCAAACTAGTAATAATGTTACTCGTGTAGACTTCATAACCGTCTGCGGGGTCGAGCGTCCGGGGTGGATCGGTTAAGCCAACGATCACGCGACCATTACCAGCCGCTGCTGGAGCAGGCGAACTGGCTGTCGGTGTTGAGGTCTTGGAACCCCCACAGCTAACGATTAGGAAACAACAACAGAAAAATAAACTAAGGAATTGTCCAATTAATTTCCACTTCTTGGACAGACTAGACCATTTCATCACTGGCATTGGGATTTTTGCGATCGGCGACTAACCGAGAGTAACTCTATTTAGCTAGCTATCTATTAAACCTGAAAGCCAATTCCTAAATACTGATTGTTACCAACTAAATTGAGTAAAACAGTGGAAAGGCTTTGGCTTCCTTGGGCTTGACGTATACTCGTTGTCGTGGTTCCAGCTTCAACTCATCAAACCGCTCTCGCGTCAGATTTACGGTAACTTCTTGACCATCATCCAGAGTTAACTCTACCTGAATCTCCCATCCCAGATGAATTACGCGCTTCACGGTAGCATTGACAGAAGCACCGTTGGGTTTTGTTTCTATTACCACATCGTGGGGACGCAAGAAAATCTCCGGATTCGCCGAATCAAAGCCACCATCCTGAAAAATCTGTGAACTGCTGGGCAGCACATTCACGGGACCAATGAAACTCATCACAAACGGCGAGGCGGGGCGATCATAAATCTCGGCAGGCGTTCCCACCTGTTCCACACGCCCTTTGTTCATCACCACGATTTCGTCCGATACTTCCATCGCTTCTTCCTGATCGTGGGTGACGAAAACGGTTGTAACGTGGACTTCGTCATGGAGGCGTCGCAACCAGGCACGTAAGTCTTTGCGCACCTTGGCATCTAACGCGCCAAAGGGTTCATCTAGGAGCAAGACTTTCGGTTCAACCGCTAATGCCCGTGCCAAAGCCACTCGCTGGCGCTGACCACCTGATAATTGAGAAGGATAGCGATCGCCCATTCCACTCAAATGAACTAACCCCAGTAGTTCTTCCACCCGTGCCTTCACTTTTGCTGGTGGAGTTTTGCGAATCTCTAAGCCAAAGGCAATATTCTTACGTACCGTCAGGTGTTTGAACAGGGCGTAGTGCTGAAATACAAATCCGATGCTGCGGTTTTGCACGCTCTGATGGGTAGCGTCGTTGCCCGTAATCCAAATTCTGCCACTATCTGGAGTTTCCAATCCAGCAATCAGCCGCAGCAGTGTAGATTTTCCCGACCCCGATGGTCCCAGTAAGGCGACGAGGGAGCCACTTTTTATGTCTAAACTGACTTGGTCAACCGCTTGAAAACTACCAAATCGTTTGGATACATCTTCAACAGCAATACCCACTGTATTCGCACCCCTAGATGATGATTGATTCGGATTTGTTTACTTTGATTTCATCGGCATTATATCCGGAAACTTTAAATTCCCGATTGCCGATTCGATAATGTTACTGTAGCCGATAAATCGCTAGATCAATGCGCTGCCAATAAGTTTCCTACGCACCAGGCGAGCTTTGTTATCTAGTGCCCAACAGTACCACTACAAGTCGGCTGGGCAATGACCACTCACATCAGTATTTGTTAAGCTTCGTTGCGCACAGTTGTTAAGGTGTATTTCAAGTTGACCGGATATCTAACGATGTCGGTCAGATGAACAGAAAGTCCGTGATACCATGCAGTCCGTAGCTCTAGAAAGATTGGGAGAAAAAATGCCAGCACTAAGAGTTGCTGTTGTTGGGTCAGGGCCAGCAGGCTCTTCTGCCGCCGAGACTTTGGCAAAAGCAGGAATTGAGACGTTCTTGTTCGAGCGCAAGCTCGACAATGCCAAACCTTGTGGTGGGGCGATTCCGCTGTGTATGGTGAGTGAGTTTGACCTGCCGCCAGAAATCATTGATCGACGGGTGAGAAAGATGAAAATGATCTCGCCGTCGAATGTTGAAGTTGATATCAATATTGAAAAAGAACACGAATATATCGGAATGTGCCGTCGCGAGGTGCTAGATGGCTTTTTACGCGATCGCGCTGCCAAATTAGGGGCAAAGCTGATTAACGGCACCGTTCACAAACTTGAGATTCCAACAAAAGATTCCGATCCTTATACCCTGCACTACGCGGATCATTCAGACGGCAGCTTAGAAGGCACGCCTAAAACCCTGAAAGTTGATGTGGTGATTGGGGCAGATGGCGCAAATTCCCGCGTGGCTAAGGCAATTGATGCTGGGGATTACAATTATGCGATCGCCTTCCAAGAGCGGATTCGCCTGCCTGACGACAAAATGGCTTACTACGAAGACTTGGCAGAAATGTATGTCGGTGATGATGTATCGACAGACTTTTACGCCTGGGTTTTCCCCAAATACGACCACGTTGCCGTTGGCACTGGCACGATGAAGGTTCACAAAGCCGACATCAAAAAATTGCAAGCAGGTATCCGCGCTCGTGCCGCCAAACGCTTGGCGGGTGGAGAGATTATTAAAGTCGAAGCTCATCCCATTCCAGAGCATCCCAGACCACGCCGCGTTGTGGGTCGCGTTGCCTTGGTAGGAGATGCTGCTGGAACCGTAACTAAGTCTTCTGGTGAAGGCATTTACTTTGCCGCTAAGTCAGCCCGGATGTGTGCGGAAACCATTGTGGAAACCTCCAATGGCGGTACTCGCATCCCCACAGAAGCCGACCTCAAGCTCTACCTGAAGCGCTGGGATAAGAAGTACGGTATAACCTACAAAGTCTTGGATATTCTGCAAACCGTCTTCTATCGCTCAGATGCTACTCGCGAAGCGTTTGTGGAGATGTGCGCTGACCGTGATGTGCAACGCCTGACATTTGATAGCTATCTCTACAAAACGGTAGTTCCTGCCAATCCTCTCGTTCAGCTCAAGATTACGGCGAAGACCATTGGTAGCCTACTAAGGGGAAGTGCGCTGGCTCCTTAGGTTCGAGCAGTAAATCATTTCATCATTCCAGAGGGGGTGAAGTATTCGTACAGGTCTATAGATTTTTTATCTTAGGACTCGATATGAAGGCTTCGCCCCTCTTTAGCA
>JALYGX010000543.1 GCA_030776905.1 Cyanobacteriota bacterium
GGAGAAAGCGGCAACTTATATCTAGGCGGTAACATGGAATTTGTCGGACAACCGTTGAGCATGAGCGTTCATGCCGAGCAATCATCAATAACTAATGCATGGCTCAATGGTGAGGTCGGTTTATCCACCATTGCAATTAATTACTTGCCTTGCGGTTATTGTCGGCAATATTTAAATGAACTGGTAACGGCAGCAAATTTAGAAATTTTATTGCCGAATAAGCCACCAACAAGACTTGTGGATTTCTTGCCACACCCCTTTAGTCCTAGCGATTTAGGGCTTAAAGGGGGGTTAATGCAAGTAGAAAATCATAATCTGCAATTGCAGGAAAATAGCAATGACCCACTGATACTTGCTGCACTTCAAGCCGCTAATAAAAGCTATGCGCCGTATTCACAAGATTATAGCGGTACGGCTTTATTAACAACTGATGGCAAAATTCATACAGGTCAATATGCCGAAAATGCTGCCTTTAATCCCAGTATGTCACCTCTACAATCTGCCCTTGCCCAGATGAATGTAGGTGGAAACTTGTACCAAGATATTAAGCGAGCTGTTTTGGTGGAAAGAGTTCCTTCAGCTTCATTATGTAGCCAGCTCGATGCTACTCGTAGCCTGTTAAAATCTGTATCGAAAGTCAAATTAGAAGTAGTGTATCTCGCTAAAAAAGCAAAAGTTGGACACCTTGACTTTAGTTAACTTTGATTCAAATCGAAGGGCAAGCTGCTATTTTTACGACGGTTTATCGTCCGGTTGTATTCGCCTACTTGCGTTCTGGATGAGTTGCTGCTGGGGAGGAAGCACCCATCTGGTTGATTGTGGCAAGTAATTGGTATAAACGTCCAGAGTCCCGGCGGTTGAAGTAAAGCATCAGACGAGGGAGTTCGGCTGTTTCGTCGGGGGCTTCTTGAGGTAAAGCCTGAGTTTTCTCAATGCGTCCTTTAACCAAGATGTCGCTAAAATTCGCATTGAGTTGCTCAACATCGCTGTCGGACACTTGGGATTTGAGGCGAATGACGAGTCGATCGCCTACATAGCGGCTGGAGTGATAGATGCGATAAAAGCTATTAATCGCCTCGTAAGCTACCTCTACGCTGTCTGTAATCGTATAAAGGCTAGAATCTTCTGGACTGACCAAACCCAGTTCGATTAAATTTTTGCGAATATAACCATCCCAGTCGTGCCAGTACGTGCCACCTGCGCGGTCGATTAATACTACAGGGATGGGACCCGATCGCCCTGTTTGGCATAGGGTTAGGCATTCAAAGGCTTCATCCTGAGTACCAAAACCACCGGGAAATAAAGCGATCGCATCGCTTTCTCTCAGAAAAAATAGCTTGCGCGTGAAGAAATACTTAAAGTCAATCAGCTTGGGGTCCCCTTCAATAAAGGGATTTGACCCTTGCTCGAACGGTAGCTGAATGTTCAGACCAAATGACTTTTCGGCCCCAGCACCTTCATTCCCCGCCTGCATAATGCCACCCCCAGCACCCGTGATCACCATGAATCCCTGCTGCACTAAATAACGGGCGAACTCCATTGCCAGTTTGTATTCGGGAGTGTTGGGAGCAATCCGTGCCGAACCGAAAATTGTTACTTTGCGAACGTGTCGGTACGGATAAAACGCTTGAAATGCCCGCTCCATATCCTCCATAGAGGCGGTTAAGATTTTCCAGTCTAGGCGATCGATCTCCTCTTCACTCATCCGCATTAGTACTGATAATGCCCGTTGAATCCATTTCCCATGTTTGTGAGTGGGCAACTGATCAATCAGTGCCGTTAAATCTGTTTGAATTGACTTGAGGGCATGGTCAGAAGGAGAGAGAGTCATAGCTTCATTAACCGATGGCACTCTATTCTATCGAGATTCGCGATCGCATGGGAGACGCCTTTAGCCTTTGATACCTTTGCTTTCTTACATCATCAAACCACAGCGACGCTTGTTAGTCATTGCCTAAATAATGACTAATAACTAATCCAGCAAAAAGCGCCTCAGCTCTGTTAGCTTAAGGCGCTCTTGCAAGCTATAAGAATTGTTAATTAAGACGGGCTAAGATGGGTTAAACAGTTTATTCAAGAAACCGAACTTCTTATCTCCAGTGAGACACTTTTGAAACGTGTTTTTGCCCTACTTTACGACTGAAGATATTTCTCACGTCCACGAGTCTAACTCTATGAGCAAGAGCAAGAGCCACTAACAATGGATTAGAGATACTTTTCCAAAGTATTTGCCAAAGTGGTTTTGGGAACTGCGCCCACTACCATATCAACCCGTTGTCCGCCCTTGAAAATCATTAATGTTGGGATGCTACGAATACCGTACTGACTTGCTACATTTGGATTCTCATCGGTGTTAAGTTTAACAACCTTCACCTGACCTTCGTATTGCTGCGCAATTTCATCGACGACAGGCGCAACCATACGACAGGGACCACACCAGGGAGCCCAAAAATCGACTAAAACGGGAACTTCACTTTCAAGTACGTCTTGCTTAAAACTCGCGTCTGTAACTTGTACGGCTGCTGACATGCCTGGAAATCCTTACGTATACTTTGTTCTTTGTATCTAAGCAATTCTACCACAGTAAAAACGCTGGTTCTACACCTTAAAAACTATACATTTAGACATAAATTCTGCTAGCTTGCTTTATGATTTTCACGCGCTGATGCAAGCTTCAAATAAACATAAGGAACCGCCCGAACTCAGTCCGGGCGGAGTGTGGTGTGAGGAGTGAACGGAAACATACGTCTCCGCTATCTCTATTGTAAGCGACAGCTTTAGTTTTTCTAATGCTCCGCCGGGTATACTGGAAATTTTTTAGGATTGCTTAAAAGTAGTGGAGCTGCTTCCTACTCTCAACCCCTTGCAAGACAGTCATAGAATTATATCTCAACTGAGTTATTTGCCCATACCCAACTGCTGTGCTTTCTGATACACCTTTCCTTCTGTCAGTAGAGAAGGCGCAATGACCACTTCAACTTGCTGCATTTCTTTAAGGTTTTTGGCTCCCAGCGTACCCATGCTAGTTTTCAAGGCTCCCAAAAGGTTGTGAGTGCCATCATCAAGTTGAGCGGGACCCGTGAGAATTTGCTGCAACGTGCCAGTACTACCGACCTGAATGCGCGTACCCCGTGGGAGAACAGGGCTAGGCGTTGCCATCCCCCAATGAAAACCTTGTCCGGGTGCTTCTTTGGCTCTGGCAAAAGGAGAACCAATCATCACTCCATCAGCGCCGCAGGCAATGCACTTACAGATGTCACCACCTGTAATTAAACCACCATCAGCAATGACAGGAACATAGTTGCCAGTTTCTTGATAATAGTCATCGCGAGCGGCGGCACAGTCAGCAACAGCAGTGGCTTGAGGTATACCCACACCCAAGACACCGCGTGAGGTACAAGCCGCTCCTGGACCTATGCCGATTAAAACGCCAGATGCTCCAGCCTTCATCAAGTTGAGGGCAACTTCGTAAGTAACGCAATTGCCTAAAATCACGGGTATGGGCATTTCCTGGCAGAAATGAGCCAAATTTAGGGGCGTTACTGACTCAGGTGAGAGGTGAGCTGTTGAAACGACTGTTGCCTGGACAAAAAATAAATCGGCACCAGCTTTAGCCACAACTTCGCCGTATTTCACCGCACCCGCCGGTGTCGAACTTACAGCGGCTATTCCACCCTGCTCTTTGATTTCCTGAATTCGCTGTGTAATTAGTTCGGGTTTAATGGGTTCGGCATACAGTTCCTGCATGAGGGTGACAAACTCGGACTTCCCGACTGCCGCGATACGCTTTAGCAGGGGTTCGGGGTCAGCATAGCGGGTTTGAATACCCTCCAGGTTCAGGACACCCAATGCTCCCAACTGAGACAGTAAAACTGCCATCCGGACATCTACTACCCCATCCATCGCACTAGCGATAATCGGAATTTCTCGCTCAATGCCTCCGATGCGCCAGCTAGTGTCTGCCAAACTCGGATCTAGTGTTCTCGTTCCTGGCACTAGCGCAATTTCGTCAATTCCGTAAGCTCGGCGAGCATTTTTGCTCCGCCCAATTTGAATATCCACGCTTTTACCCGTTCCCAAGAGTATTTAGCTAGGGTATCAAATTGCTGAGGCGATCGCATTCCCTTTTCGCGACAACTGGGTACTGGTTAGCGTCATTCACTCTTACGAAGCCTGACTGGAAGAGTCCTTTAAAGGTTATTGACAAGGCGAATTTTCTATGCATCTTATCCCTCTAGAGTCAGAATTGCTAGAAGGTGAATCTAGGTAGAGTGACAGAGGTAGCTAGGTCAAGAGTTCGTAATACTAAGGAATCACTATCCACCGTCACAATACGTCCTCCGTATTAACTTGTTAGAGACATGGCAAGCAGCAAGATAAACCCGATGGGACCCCTGACCGACCAAGACATGGAAGCGCTAGAAGAGATATTCGAGCAAGTAATGGTCGAGGATATCAGAATTATTGAGGAAAGAGCGGCTCGTTACTCAGTTGCTCCTTTAGAACCCTGGGAAGAAAAAGGTTGGATTATCAACAGTTCGCCCATGGGTATTGAACCACGGTTTAAAGAGACTTTGAGTTTAAAATAATTCACGACTACAGCATTCACGACTACAGCCAATCATCCAGGTGGCAGAGATGGTAAACCTACCTGATTTAAACTCTTGAATGCAGATTACGGTTAATCCCACTCGCTCTCTCCTAGGGAATTGTCCGATAATTACATTGGGGTTAAGCTTTTTTATATTAAGTTTTGATTCAATCTGAGACTTTAGAACTACTGGAATGGTCGCGCCTGTGTCAGCACTTGGCTACATTTGCGGCTACAAAGCTGGGAACTGTTGCGGCTCGTCATCTCCAACTACCATCCACTCAGCCTGAGAGCCTGCACCTGCTGGCTCAGACTAAAGAAGTTTATCAATTAGAGAGTCAGTTAACCAGTGGGCTTTCCTTTGAAGGTATCCAGGATATAGGAGAGTCTTTAGAACGAGCTGAACTTCAAGGAGTCCTGTCTGGGGAAGAACTTTTGGCGATCGCTACTACGCTTGCGGGTGTTCGACGCTTGCGTCGTATGATCGACGACCAAGAAGACGTACCCGTGCTAACGCAACTGGTGGCAGATGTACGCACCTATCCAGAACTAGAACAAGATATTCATCGCTGCATTGATGACCGGGGCGATGTGGCTGATCGGGCAAGTCCAAAGTTAGGTGGGATTCGTACCCAGATTAAGACGATACGCGATCGCATTTATCAGTCTCTCCAGGGGATTTTGCAGCGCCAAAGCAGCGCAGTGCAACAACAGGTGATTACCCAACGAGGCGATCGCTTTGTTATCCCGGTGAAAGCACCTCAGAAAGACGCGATTCAGGGTATTGTTCACGATACCTCTAGTACGGGTGCAACGTTATACATTGAACCTAAGGCGATCATAGGGCTAGGTAATCAGCTCAGAACCTATCAGCGTCAAGAGCAAGTCGAAGAAGAAGCAGTGCGTCGCGCCCTAACGGCACAGGTAGCCGCTGTTAAACCAGACTTGGAGCAGTTATTAGCCATAGCTACTACTTTAGATTTGGCAACAGCGAGAGCACGGTATAGCCTGTGGTTGGAAGCCAATCCCCCGCGATTCATCGACCCTAATGCTGGAGAGATAGTTACCCTGCGCCAACTGCGCCATCCCTTGTTAGTGTGGCAGCAGCATCACGAACAGGGAACACCCGTGATTCCCATTGATGTGCAAATTCAGCCGCAAATTCGGGTAGTAGCAATTACGGGTCCTAATACGGGAGGTAAAACAGTTACCTTGAAAACCCTAGGTTTGGCAGCACTCATGGCGAAAGTGGGTTTGTTTGTCCCAGCCAGAGAACCCGTGGAATTACCTTGGTTTGACCAAGTCCTGGCAGATATTGGCGATGAGCAGTCCTTGGAGCAGAGTTTATCTACTTTCTCCGGTCACATTCGTCGGATTAGTCGGATTCTTGAAGGGATAGGTCAGGAGTCAGGGGACAGGGTTCAAGAGTCAGAAGTATCTTCAATTCCCAATTCGCAATTCCCTACGTCTGCCTCTCCTACAGGGGAAATGAATTCCTCCGTCCAGCGTCACCCAATTGCCAATTCCCTAGTCTTACTCGATGAAGTGGGGGCAGGAACTGACCCGGCTGAAGGGAGTGCTTTGGCGATCGCTCTTTTACAATACCTCGCTGACCATAGCCGACTAACTGTTGCAACAACTCACTATGGCGAACTCAAGGCGCTGAAATATCAAGATGAGCGGTTTGAGAATGCCTCGGTTGAGTTTGATGATGTGTCGCTTTCACCCACTTATCGGTTGTTGTGGGGAATTCCCGGTCGTTCTAATGCCTTAACAATTGCGCGACGCTTGGGTTTAAATCCACAGGTGGTTGACGAGGCTCAAACTCGTGTAGGTGGAGTATCAGAAGACATCAACCAAGTGATTGCGGGTCTAGAAGCACAACGCCGTCGTCAGGAAACGAAAGCAACAGAGGCAACTCAGCTATTGCAACAAGCCGAACGCCTACATCAGGAAGTGTCTCGCAAGGCAGCACTTTTGCAGGAACGGGAACGGGAGTTGAAGCTTTCTCAAGAACGGGCAGTGCAAGAGGCACTTGTGCAAGCTAAGGAAGAAATTGCCCAAGTGATTCGTAAGTTGCAGCAAGGGCCGCTCATTGCTCAAAATGCCAAAAAAGCAACAAATACCCTGAATGAAATTGCCCAACGTCACTTGCCAACAGCGCCCGCCAAGCCGAAGCCAGGATTTCGACCGCAAGTAGGCGATCGCATCCGCATTCCCCGCTTAAATCAAACGGCTGAGGTACTGAGTGCCCCCGATGAGGATGGTGAGTTAACCGTGCGCTTTGGCTTAATGAAGATGACGGTAACGCTTGCAGATGTTGAATCGCTGGATGGTCAAAAACCCGAAATCCCAGTGAAAGCCAAACCTGCACCGACACCTACGCCTGCCGTAGTGTCGCCACCCGCTCCCCCTGTGCGAACCTCTAAAAATACAATAGACATTAGAGGTAGCCGCGTGGCAGATGCGGAGTTTGAGTTAGAGCAAGGGATTACCCAGGCAGTGCAATCTGGGGCACTATGGATTATTCACGGGAAGGGAACGGGTAAGCTACGGCAAGGCGTCCACGAATTTTTGGAACGGCATCCCCTGGTTGACCGTTTTGAACTAGCCGCACAAGCAGAGGGCGGTGCTGGTGTTACCGTGGCTTATCTCAAGTAGAGTTTTTAAGGAAGAATTTTTAACGAAAAATGCAAAAGTTTCCAAACTATCATGAGACGGTGGGAAACTTGCCGTAAACTCTGATAGTCGTGTTTCAAGATTGGTAACTACACTCATCCAACCCGATTTGGTGACCTACTCTAAAGCTATGCGCTCTACTGTCAAGACGGCGACACCGACTCCCCCTTGGGAGGATTTGCCACTGGGTCAAGCACCAGACCCAGTGCAGCTGGACAACATCAAAGCCCAGTTGGATTTGGTTTTGCTGGCGCTAGAAGCATTAGCAGGCATTGGTTCTGAAGAGATGCTTCGGGCAGCAGCGGACTTGAATTTAGAGTCGATGGTGTCAGATCGGGTAGGTTTGTGG
>JALYGX010000544.1 GCA_030776905.1 Cyanobacteriota bacterium
AGAGTGCCAGAAACGATGGTAGTACCTGCCTCAACAGGTATAGTCATACCAGAATCATTGAGCTGCACTGTGCCAGCTTGGGAAACACTCAGTCCTGTCTCCAGACTTCCAGTGGCTCTCGTCAGCAAAGTCGGTAAATCCAAAGGGGTAATCGGCAATTGCTGCCCATTATTGTCCCTTGGCGGTTCAATCTCCAAACTCAGCAGGTGTCCGCTTTGACTAATCTGCACCAGATTCTCACCCGGCACAGCCGCAATGGTAATAGTCCCACCGGGTGCCTTCAGTTGCCCAGTGTTGATGGCGCTGCCGCCAAGTAAGGTTAAATTCTGCCCTTCTTGCACTGCCAGATTGCTAAAGTTGACAATTGCGCCCGGTTGTGGAGTGTCAAACGCAAACTGACTGGGAGTACCGATTAAGGTCTGGTAATTATTGTTGCCAAAAGCGTTAAACCAATTATTCCCACCAAAGCCAATCCCCGTAGCTGTCGTAGCCGTAAACGAGGCAGGGACATTCAAACTGGCATCTTTGCCAAAGATAATCCCAGCAGGATTCATCAAAAATAAGTTGGAATTGCCCCCCGTTACCTGAATCAATCCGTTAATCAGCGAGGGGTCACCCCCGACAACTCGCCCCAGGATATTGCGAATCGAAGGATGAGAGAGAAAGTTGGCAATCTGAGCCGAATCTAGTCCAAATTGCTGGAAACTATGGAAAAGATTAGCACCATCTGGGGAAAGGGAACCGTCTTGGATATCGAAGCGGTTACCATTCGGAGTGACAACCGTACCAGTCCCGTCATTAGCTGGAGTAATGGGTTGTGCGTGCAGTGGCTGTAACGCGATCGCACTAAGCAAGCCAAGGGCTGCAACTGTTAGGCTAACGTTTTTCATCTGTTCCCTGAATAGTAGAAAACTAATGCCCAAAAGCTTTCAGCACCCTGTAATTTACTTGGCTTCATCGCCGACCTTTCCCCAAATGGGGAGGTAGCATGATTTCTCGCCTCGTTTTGGAGAGACTAAGGAAACTATAGCTTTAGCACTTACGCATTGACAAAGCGAAAGGCAAGGAGGACAAGGGAGACACGGTGATAAGATGCAATATCTGAGTATAAGGCGATTATTTCTCCTCTCGCGACTCATAAAAAAGCGCTAGTTGAGAAGCCTGTCTCACATCATTTTGTATTCCATCTACCTACGCGATCCAGACGGTAACCTCATCGAAGTATCAAACTACCTCAGCATTTAGCCCCCTTTAATCTCTCCACCGTAAAGCTTCGGTTGTCAAGGGGGAAGAAATCAAAAACCCTCCTCTTACTAAGAGGAGGGTTGGGGAGGGGTCAAAAAGGCATTTTTGCAAGCCGTCTAATCTTCCCCTTGAAGGCATCCATCACCAAGGAGGAGATGATGCTGGGAAACATTCACTCAATAGTGCCAAAGTTAGAGAGAATCATCACTCACTATTACAGTCCTAGGTTTGGTCGAGCTACCGTAATGCCAGCAGCACAATACTTGTCACTGGGGTCATTTAGATTTGGACCGGGAAACTGTATGTTATTGCCACCATTAGTCATTTGGTCAGAGCAATTGTTTTTGATATTCCAGTTGTTACCACCATTGTTAGCCTCGTTATAAGCGATGATGACATTGGTAATTGTGGTATTGCTATCTGCAACAATTCCACCGCCCTGAAAGCCCGCATAGTTATTTATGATCCTGGTGTTGGTAATGTTGATTTTCCCACTGGTGATCATAAGCCCGCCACCATTGCCACTCTTACCGTCGCTACTAACAGCGTCATTGTCAGAAAATGTGCTGTTACTAATATTGACCTTCGCGTTATTACCATTCCAAAACCCCCCCCCCTGGTTACTGGCTCTGTTAGCAGACATGGTTGTCTTGTCCACACTCAAAAGAGTTGTTTCGCTACCGACATGGAAAATTGCGCCACCATAGCCTTGATTGCCATTACCAGTAACACTGTTTTCAGAGAGGGTTAAGTCTTCAAAACTACTCGTACTGTTTTCGTACAGTTGAAGAAAAATAGCACCTCCTTGAGCAACAGCAGTATTGTCAGTGAAGGTGCTGTCATCAATGATAATTTTTCCAGTCTTACCCTTGGCACCATCAATTAAAATTGCACCGCCGCCGCCGCCGTTGCCACCTGGCACTGAAAGGAGTGACTGATTCTTTTTAAAGGTGCTTTTGACAACTGTCAAGTCACTCAGTAAGTTGTAAATTGCCCCACCGTTACTAGCTTGGTTGCCAGTAAATTCACTGTTCTCAATATTTACTGTACTGTCACTCAGCACGTAGATTGCACCGCCGCCATCATCCACGCCACTTTTGGTGGATTTATTGTTTTTCAATTTACAGTTATTTACTTTTAATTTGCTCCGGTAACCACTGTAAATTCCGCCTCCTTTATCCGTTGTAAACCCATCAGCAATCGTCAGGTTTTTCACGGTCAAATTGACATCATCTTTCGCATATAAAATTCGATTTTGGCCTCCGCCGCTGAGAGTAATTAAACTCTTCCCATTAGTCATGCCATCAATCAGTGTGTTAGCGGAAATTACTTTTTCACTGGTGACTCGAATGGTGTGGGGAGTTGAGCCGCAATTGAAGTAGACATTGCCTCCATTGGATAAAGCAGTATTCAAGGCAGCTTCGGTGCAGCTTCCTGGTGTTCCATTACCAACTATCCCAGCCGCAGAGGCAGGTTCAAATGAAGCGATCGCGATCGTGACACCGATACCAAAAGTGATGAGAGGCAAGGGTGAGTGAATTGCAAAAGCCTGCTCCTGCAAGGTTTTAAAAGTTTTACCGGATAGCACTAGTAGATGCTCCTTTGCAGAAAAAATCATCCCGCAAAGCTTATCAGGTACAGGCATTATTCACAAACAAACTTGTAGCGCTGGTTACATGAGTTCTATACAATTATCCCTCTGAAGCGTGAGCCAATTGATAACAATGGGTGACGTGTTAGGGCTGGAAATTGTTGAAGGTAGACCATTTGAGGGAATCGGGCAGAGAAATTTTTGCATAGGCTGAGACTATTAGATTTGGGCTGAAATTATCGGTATGGAGACCTTATTAAGTATTTGTGTTGGTATCGGTTTGAGTGCGGCTTGTGGCTTTCGGCTTTTTGTGCCGCCTTTGGTGATGAGTGTGGCAGCCCTGTTCGGGCATCTGACACTGTCACCGAACTTTGCATGGATGGGAACTTATCCGGCGATGGTAGCGTTTGCTGTGGCGACTTGTATTGAAGTTGCGGCTTATTACATCCCTTGGGTTGATAATTTGCTGGATACTGTTGCCACGCCAATGGCGATCGCGGCGGGTACAGTAGTTACGGCATCCTTAATTCCCGACACCGATCCGATGTTGCAGTGGACTGTTGCCTTAATCGCAGGCGGGGGTTCGGCAGGGACGATTCAAGCCTTTACAGGGATTGGGCGTTTGGCTTCAACAGTAATGACGGGGGGACTGGGGAATGCTTTGTTATCCACAATTGAATCCAGCAGTTCGGTTATCTTATCAGGGTTGGCGATCGCGGTTCCTGTGTTTGCGGTCTGCTTAGTGGCAGTGTTGCTCGTATTTACGCTGAGCAAATTAGGAAGAGGTCTAGCCTTGAGAAGAGGACCTCAAGCAGCAGCACTTTCGTCTCCTGACAATCTCAATGTTTGATGTCCGTTTCTCATCCCAACGAAAAAGAAGCGAACCCCTTATTTTTAACGGTGCAGGATAACAGTGGAATTGACCTAAGATGCAAAAATCAGGTAAGCACGAATAAACCATACTTTGATTTCGGGTATTACAGATGTCTGTTGTTTCCACTGTTAGCGTTACTGTTCCCGCCACGACTGCAAATCTGGGACCAGGGTTTGATTGCATTGGGGCAGCATTGACGCTGTATAATCAGTTCCGTTTCACTCGCCTCGATGCCAAGCCCAACTCCCCCGGTAGAGGAGGGGAAACAGAGCCAGTCAGCATTAGCGTCACGGGGACTGAGGCTCAACGAGTAGACACGAGTGCTGATAATTTGGTCTACCAAGCCTTTGTGAAGTTTTACCAGCACCTCGGTCAGACACCGCCGTCCGTAGAGATAGAGATTCAACTGGGTGTACCTTTGGCAAGGGGATTAGGCAGTTCGGCAACCGCGATTGTGGGTGGACTCGTCGGCGCTAACCAGCTAGCGGGGGAACCGTTGGAGAGGGGTGAGGTGATGAAATTAGCGATCACAATGGAAGGACACCCAGACAACGTAGTCCCTGCCTTACTAGGAGGCTGTTGTCTAGCGGCTACGGGCTTAACTGACGAATCTCACAACCACGGGGAAGCCTGGGAGATTTGCGATATTCCTTGGCATCCGGATTTAGTCCCTGTCTTGGCAATTCCTGATTTTGAACTTTCTACAAAAGAGGCACGGGGTGTTCTACCAGGAAATTACAGTCGTGCTGATGCCATTTTTAATATTGCCCATTTGGGTTTGCTGTTGGGGGGGTTAGAAACGGGTCGGCAAGATTGGTTAAAAGCCGCGTTGCAAGACCGGATACATCAGCCTTATCGTCAAGCTTTGATTCCAGGTTATGATGCTGTGCGTTCAGCCGCACTAACCGCAGGGGCTTATGAACTAGTCATTAGTGGTGCTGGGCCAACTCTATTAGCCTTGGTAGATTCAGCACAGGCGTCAGCCGTTGAGGCAGCAATGGCTGCGGCGTGGCAGCAGGAGGGAATGACAGTAATAGTGCGATCGCTTTCTCTTGACACTCAAGGAGCAAGAACCGCGAATATAAATAGTGCTGAGTGACAAGTGACGAGGGCTAAGTGAGAAGAAAGGGCAGATACTGTTGGCGAATTCAGAAAACCTAATCCTCATCCCTCTTCCCACCTGTCCCTAACCTTCCCCTACAAGGGGAGGGAATTTGTTATCCGTGTTTGTTATCGATAAGCCTAAATTTTCTTATAGATTATGTGCTTGTGATATCTATACTTGAACTTACCTTTTGAGAACTTAATTCAGTTTATGGCTCTTAACCGTCGCAATTTCCTATATTTAATCGGCGCTACTGCGGGAGTAGCGGCTTTAGGAACTTTACCCTCTATCGCTAAACCGTTTTTGAAATCGCTTGAAGAAAATAAACAGAATGAGGGCACAGAGACTTTCAAACTGCCCCCTCTACCCTATGACTACAAGGCCTTGGAACCCCACATTGATGCAGCAACGATGCGGTTTCACCACGATAAGCATCATGCTGCTTATGTCAAAAACTTGAATGATGCAGCCAAGAAATACTCACAACTCAAAAGTAAGAGTGCTGAACAATTGCTTCAGAATCTTAGCAGCCTACCGGAAGAAATTCGGACAACAGTACGTAATAATGGCGGCGGTCATGTAAACCACACGATGTTCTGGGAAATCATGAGTCCCGATGGAGGTGGAGAACCAACAGGTGCGATCGCAAAAGCCATTAAGGAAACGTTCGGTAGCTTTGATACCTTTAAACAGCAATTCAACGAGGCTGGGATGAAGCGTTTTGGCAGTGGTTGGGCTTGGCTCGTTCGCACCAAAGATGGCAAACTCCAAGTTATGAGTACGCTTAATCAGGACAGTCCTTTGATGGAAGGGATGTATCCAATTATGGGCAATGATGTTTGGGAACACGCCTACTATCTCAAATACCAGAATAAGCGTGCTGATTACTTAACGGCGTGGTGGAACGTGGTTAACTGGCGTGAAGTGAACAAACGCTTTGAGCAAGCAAAGGCTTAACGAGTAGGCGTTTCTCATATTACAAACCTTGAATCAGGAGCAGGAGAGTGCTACCAATGGAACTCATTAAAGTTCAAATGATGTTTGAGAATGCGCCTCGAACATCACACAAAGATTACTCAGCGGAATTGGAAAATTTAAACGGAGAGCGAGTGGAATTATCCCGACTTCCTTGTGAAGGAGAATTGATTTCATTTCCTGACGGCAAGCTCCATAGTATGGGTCCATGCTTTACCGTCATCGAAGTCGTACATTTCGCCTCGCCTAGCCAAAGTGGTTTGGTTGGTGAAATCAAACTGCGTAAGTGCTTTCCCCGATAGGTGGTACTGATTCCTGTTGGCGATCGCGATTTTATTAAAATCCGCCGAAAGACCCCGTACCCTTGTGGTCGGGGATGAAAGGCGGGGTTGGCGTAGGTACGGAGCCAACCAAATCAACCACGCGGCTTTTGAGTTTCAATATACCGCTTAACTGCCTCTTCCGATATGTGACCGACACTGAATAGAGCTTTGCTCGGACTCCATAACCCCGACCCCCAGAACTTGCGCTTCTTGAAATCTTTACTTTCTAAACACTGAATGCATAAGTGGAGATACTGACCCGTGGCAAGCAGTTTACGTTACGGATGAGTTGCCAACCCCAGAAAGTATCGTTGATGAAGCGCTTCGAGAGGGTGAATACATCGAAGGAAAAGCAGATGCGCTTAAGTGGCTTGAAAACAGAGAGATTGTAGTAGCTAATATTTACTGCATCGGTGAAACAGTCGGCTACGAATCTTATGCAATCCGCTACACATATGGGGGTAACGCAGAAAACTAATGAAAAGAACTGTTAGCATTCCAGTCAATCTCCCAAGTGAGCGATTTTTGCCGTTCATGAGCGAGTGTGCGGAGATATTCAACGCACACGTTGACTGGGCTTTAGCTAGCAGGACGTACAACAAAAACAAGGCACACAAGGATCTGTATCACCTACTCAGGTTGCAGCATTCGAGTGTGCCTTCTGCTTTGGTGCAAACCATTCGAGACAATG
>JALYGX010000545.1 GCA_030776905.1 Cyanobacteriota bacterium
AAGGAATGCCATCGCCTATTCTTCAAGCAAAAAGACAGGGTGAGTTTCTCAAAAGTTATCTTGAGGCTCATGCCGAAGTTCTCCTGAGTAAATTCTTAGGGATGCAAAGCCACTTTATCAGAATGCCTGTTGATATTCTGGTAGCTATATCCGATTCGGGTGTCATTAACCGCTCAAATAAATTGACACTGGATGAAGTGTGCAAGGCTGACCAAGCCTCGGATAAAATCAAGGGAATTTTTGAAAAGCACCGTCAGATAAACAGTTTATTTAACTTCAATTTAAATAATTCTGGGTATGAGCTTAGAGAAGACGAATTGTCCAAAATTAGCGATTTTTTGCTCAAGCATCACAAACCGATAATACTCAAGGCATCGGCACCAAGTTATTCTAGTAATCAACCGCAAATATCAAAGCCTAAACCAGTACTCAAAACATCCCCACCTAAGCTAGCTCAACAGCCAGCTTGCCGAAATTGCCAAAGCAATAAATTGACAGTAGTGTATGGCAAGTATGGTTATTACTTTAAATGCCTACAATGCGACGGAAATACTCCTATAAATACTATCTGTAATGATTGTGGGAGAAAGCAGAGACTTCGTAAGAGCACTATTCACTTTTATACAGAGTGCGAAAGTTGCCAAACCTCAGAACTATTTTATACAAATCCAGTTAGGAATTGATATGTAATTAGAATACAAAACTAATTGTGTATGTCTGTAAAGACTCAGAGCTAATATTATTATGCTTTCCGATAAATTTCGTCACCAGTTGCGTCAAGAAGCCGAGCAATGGCGAAGGGAAGGATTAATTGATACTTCTGTCTATGAGCAATTAAGCGATCGCTATCAATTTAATGACCTTGAAGCGGCTGCCAGTAATCGCTTCGTGTTAATTTTGCTAGGACTGGGCAGTGTCCTTTTAGGCTTAGGTATCATCACTTTTGTAGCCGCCAACTGGCAAGAGTGGTCGAGAGAATTGAAAGTGACGTTGCTGCTGAGTGGGTTCATTGGCATCAACACAATGGGGTTCTACCTATGGCGACACCCAACTGAGCGCTGGCAACGTCGTTTAGGACAGGCATTATTACTCTTAGGGGCATTGACTTTAGGGGCAAATATGGCTCTGATGTCCCAAATGTTTCACCAGAGTGGGCAAATTTATCAGTTGTATCTCGTCTGGGGATTAGGTGTCTTGGCAATGGCGTATAGCCTGCGGATGACGCTATTGGGGATACTAGCTGTTTTTTTAGTCGGATTAGGGTATTTACGCTATTTGTGGGGACAGCCAGAATCCGTGACTTTGGGAGGGTTTTCTTGGCTACAGCTAGTGGTGCAACATATGCCAGTGTTAGCGGCTTTGATGTTTATCCCACTGGCTTACTGGTGTCGTTCGCGGTGGATTTTTCGCTTGGGCGCGATCGCCGTAATTTTTTCCTTAGAAGCTAACTTAATCAAGCTAAATCTGTTCGGTTCTTCACCTTGGATAGCTGCGATCGCTTGCGGTCTACCCCCTGCCCTTTTATGGGCATATAATGATTCGCTTTGGAGACGACAGCCACCGTCAGTCGAGTTATTCAGTGGTATAGCGCGTACTCTCGCCTTAACCTTCCTGAGCCTGCTGTTTTATCTTTTATCCTTCTATGGCTTCTGGAATGCTTCGTTAGTGCAGTCATCGGAAGACGCCTCACTAAAACTTTTGCCTCCCTTAATAGATATTTTGCTCTTAGGAGGCTGGACACTTTGGGAATGGCTGCGACTATTGCGGCGAGTGGATCGCACAACCTACCTTGTAGGTAGCATGATTGTCATCAGTGCCATAGTTCCCTTTGTGCATCTGAGCATTAGCGGTCGTGCGATGCTCCTGACGATCAACGGCTGGGCGATCGTGGCTATATCGATCTTCAATCTTCTCTTATTCCTGCTGGCAGTTGGCTTAATCCGCGAGGGACTAGCGCAGGGTCAACGAAGGCTTTTCTGGGGTGGGATGGTGCTACTGACTCTACAAATTTTCAGCCGGATGCTGGAGTACGACACCGATTTACTTTTTAAATCGTTAGTCTTATTTCTGTGCGGTTTCGGAGTCATTGCGGCTGGACTATGGTTTGAGCGCTACCTGCGAGCCAGACACTAAGGAACAAAGACTGGTTCATCAGTCATCAACAAATAACCAACGACCAATGACTAATGACTCTCCCAATCCTATGCCGCCCTGGCGATTCTGGGTACCTATTTTGTTTCAAACTGCACTAATTCTTGCCGTTCCAGCCCAAGCCCTTTTTACCCAGCTAACTGGCAAAACCGTCATCCTCCAAACAGTACCAGTAGACCCTTACGACTTGTTGCGCGGCTACTCCCAGACGCTGAGATATGATATTTCCAGTCAGGACAGCTTGCGCAAACTGCCAGGTTGGAAGGAATTACCCAAGCAACAACCTCATGGGAACAGGCTAACCTTCATTGAGCCAGGGACTCGCTTTTATGTCATTTTGGCAGAACCCGTAGCAGCATCAGCCTTAACTAAACTCCCACAAGCCTGGAAACCCGTAGCTGTCACCGTCAAGCGCCCTTCCAAACTACCAGCCAATCAAGTTGCTCTCAAAGGTCTTGCTCAACCTGGCTTTATCCAGTACGGACTGGAAACTTACTACATCCCAGAAGAGCAACGGGAGCAAATCAATAGTGACCTCCGTGCAGCCAGACAAGCTGACCCAACACAGCTGCAACAGACACCACCGCTAGCTAATTCTGCACAGCTCCAACAGACCCCACCAGTTGTGATGGAAATTAAGGTAAACGCTCAGGGTGACGCTGTGCCAATCGGCCTTTGGGCTAAGGTCGGCGAAGCCTCAAAGCCACAGATTCGTAACTATCGCTTCTGATCTATAGCCGCTCTCTTCAGGGCGGGAGGTGATTAGGCGTAGCGACTACAGCGTTCTTTTCTCATCGCCAAGTACTTGGTAATTAGCCCCACTGGAAGAGAAAAGAGTTTAGCTCCTAGTTCAAGCGTTTCATTAAAAGAAGCGAACTTCCTAAATTTTTCTTTAAATCTTACTGACGCTTTAGCTGGAAGACAGCACCAGCCGCCGCACCTGCACCTGCAAGTAAGCCGACACTCATTCCCTCAATAGTCTTCGTAACTGGGTCTTGGGTCAGGCACTCATTGGTCAGATTCTTGGAGTTCAAGCACTGATTGCTCTGTGCCCAACTTGTAGTCCCTCCGAGAACGACACCAGCGACGCTACAGGTAGCAATCAGAATTAAGAGGCGGTTGCTTTTTCTATCCATAGATAGATGTCTAAAGTTCAATAATTGGTCACCTTCTAATCTACTTTACCTATCTCTTGGCAAAATGTAACCCTAATTCCACTTAATTTTTGTTCGTCGCTACAAGAGCCACCCAATCTTCCTCAATGGTAAAGGACAATCAAAGCAAAGGAGGGACTTACCAGCCCCTAGCTGAACATACCCACAAGCAGTAAGGTATCTATCCGACAAATCTAATGACCAATGACTTACTAACTAATTAATCAAGCCGCCAGTCAAAGGGTAGACGCGCATAAATCCCCCTTGGATCGTTCAGAGATTGGAGAACTGCCAAATCTGCTTTGATCTTCAAAAACTCTGCGGTTAGTGGATCGGAGTGCTTTGCGGTTGCGAGGCTTTCCTCGTTGGTCAGCTTTTGCAAAATCCGTTTTTCCAGGCTGCGAGTTTTTGGGTATTCCTCCAGTTCCCAATTTCTCCCCAGCTTCGCTTGGTTGGCAGCATACTGAATGGCGTCTTCGATACCTCCAATCTCATCCACCAAACCCAGTTGCTTGGCATCTTTACCAGACCAAACTCGTCCCTGAGCAATCTGTGCGACCTTTTGTTTCGGCAGTTTCCGAGACTCTGATACCTTGTCGAGGAACTGATTGTAGATTTGGTTGACTGATTTTTGAGCGATCGCTAATTCTTGGGGGGTTTTAGGGCGAGAAATCGTCGTACTGTCAGCATAGCGAGCCGTTTTTACAACATCCCAGGTGAGACCATTGCTGTTAGCCAGCTTTTGGACATTAAACTGTAAACCGAAAACCCCTATAGAACCCGTAATTGTATTGGGTTCTGCAAAAATATGATTCGCACCCGTGGCAATCCAATAGCCCCCAGAGGCAGCATAATCGCCCATTGAGACAATCAGTGGCTTCTTGTCGCGAATCAGCCGCACCTCTCGCAGAATCTCCTCAGACGCCGTGACACTACCTCCAGGGCTATTGATTCGCAGCACCACTGCCTTAACATCATTATTCTGGCGCAATTGCCGCAGGTATCTGGCAAAACTACTACCCCCTAGCTGTCCACTGCCGCCTTGACCATCCACAATTTCACCTTCAGCATACGCCACAGCAACTTTATTCTCAGAGCTGCGCTTCTTGAGGTCTTTACTCTCAACATTGGCATAGGTGGTGAGGCGAATTTGCCGGAAAGATTTAGTCTCGTCACTACTACCCGTCAACTTTTTGAGGTCAGCTACGACCTCATCCAGGTAAGCAACTTTGTCCACCAAGCGCCGTTGACGCGCCTCCAACGCCGTCAACTCCCCTTGAGTATCTGCGATCGCTTGTAGTTGCCTAGGAGTTATATTGCGACTCTTGCCTACGGTCGTAATAAATTCATTCCAAAGACTACCTAACAAGGCTTGAGTTTGTTGTCGATTCTCCAAACTGAGCTTCTTGAGAAGGAATGGTTCAACCGCTGACTTGTATCTCCCGACCCTAGTAACCTGAACCCCAATGCCAAATTTCTCCAGTGCCCCTGTGTAGAATATTGGCTGAG
Source organism: Cyanobacteriota bacterium (assembly GCA_030776905.1). GTDB lineage: Bacteria > Cyanobacteriota > Cyanobacteriia > Cyanobacteriales > Coleofasciculaceae > CADCTM01. The sequence goes on from JALYGX010000545.1 coordinate 4,815, forward strand.
AGCTAAAGCCATTGAGTTGCAGGCTGCCCATTGGGTTGAGAACAACCGTATCTGCCACCGAACTCAAGTAGTATTGCGGTTTTCTGAAATCGACATCGTAGGCGATGATTTTCTTGCCGCTAGATTGAAAACGTTCTAGTGCTTCCCTTACTTCCTTCAACGTTGCCAATCCAGTACTTCCACCTGCTGAGTTGCGACTGCCATCCAGGTAGATAGCGACAATTCGTCTGTCTTGACGCGCCTTGTCTAGGGTATCTAGAACAGTGCGCAGGGTGACGCTATTCGTATCCTCCCCCGATAACGCTTCCCCAATCACATCGCTAG
>JALYGX010000546.1 GCA_030776905.1 Cyanobacteriota bacterium
TTTCAGAGCACGTCTATAGTCCAACTAAAGAAAAATTTAGTATTATCTTGTACCTCCTGTGGGTTCTAGTTGCAGGTCATTTTCTTGGTCTTCAAAGATGATGTCTAAGCCTCTAGGGTCTTGGAAGATAAACTCAACCCGCCGATCACGTGCATAATCTAGGCGATCGCTGCCGGGGCTGATGCGCTGTTTTTCCCCAATAGAGCGAATGATCATGCGTTCTGGGGCAATGCCTTGGCGCAGGAGGTAATTACGTGCTGCTAACGCTCGACGGTTACCCAAGGCCAGGTTGTAGGCATCACTAGCACGGGGGTCTGTGTGACCCTCCATTTCAACCGTCAGGAAAGAATATTGCCGTAGTACGGCGGCGATTTGGTCGAGTACTGCCGCACTCTCCGGACTGATCGTAGATTGGTCGAGTGCAAAGTGGATATTCCTCGGAACCCTTAAGCGCAGCGGTTCTGGCGGTGGTGGAGGTTCCGGTGGTGCGGGTGGCGGTGCTGGGGGTGTTGGGGGGGGTGGTGGAGTGGTACATCGGGGAATAACTGGCTCAGGTGCATCTGGGTTTTGAGTGACTACACCATTCGCAGATTGCACGATCGCATTAAGAGCGGGTTCAGATGTACCGTACTGAGGGTGAGTTGCGATCGCGCTGACTTTATCCCCAGGTTCTAGAGTATTGATCGTGACACTAAACTGCCCTTGTTCGTCTGTAGCAACGCTAGTAAGCGGCTCACTTAAAGGCCCGTAGGGGATAGGAGTATTTTCTGCAACTCGATAGATTTCAACCGTCGAACCTGGATCGGCTTTGCCAAAAAGCTTGACCTGAGAGCCTAGGACAACAAACTCCCTAGTTGTAAACTGGGGGGCATTAATGGCTGAGTTTCCCGTATCTTGGCGTCGGTTTGGGGAATTACGAGGCGGATTGGGACCATCTCCACGTTGAAAATCGATGGGGTCAACGTTCTGCTGGGTGTTGAGGTCAATGCTTAAGCCCTCAAGTCCAGCAAAACGATTTCTTTCAATGATGTCGCGATTACTTTGAGGATAAGACGTAACAACTACACCGGGTCCTGTCTGGTTGCGAATTTGGTTGTTGATAACTTGGTGATTATCCCCCATCAGGTAAACCGCCGCCCGACGCAAGCGTCTGCCATTGAAGGTGATTTGGTTATCCCGAATCTGTACAGCCCCTTCCGGTTTAAACAGATACACCCCACCCCCATCGTTTCCACAAATCAAATTTCCACTAATCTGCGAGTTGTCGATCGCTCCTTCCAGGCGAATGGCATCCGGCATACCAGCGATACCATTGCCCACAACGATGTTTTCTGTCACCAGCAGATTCTTTGCCTGCACCGAGGTAATGATGCCGCTACCTTCATGGTTAGCAATGCGGTTGCGGCGGATGGTGGTACCCAAACTGTTAAACACCGACACCCCAAAGGCAGAGGGCGTTTGGGGCATTTCTTCATTGGGTGGGATACCCAGCCAATTTTGCTCGATTACAACATCCTTTGGTGGAACATCTTTTTCTGAAAAAGGAAACTCTCCTTTGGGGGATTGCTGCTGGCTGATATCTGGAGGCGGGAGTTGATGAGCGATAAAAATATCGGCGGGGGGTGTGGGTAGGGTTGCACCTTGAAAACTAGTGGTGAAACCGTAGAGGCTCAAACCGCGAACCGTAACGCCATCACTCACGATGGTTAACCCCCGCAAGATTTGCTGGTTTGGTGCGGGTGTGAGTGAAACAACCGGAATGGGAATTGCAATTTCAGCCGTTGCCGATCGCGTTGCATCATACCCTGGCTGAGTCGTACCATCAACCACCAGTCCGGGACTGGAAAGCGGTGGTAATATTTCCTGGAGGCTGATGGTGGTTTGGTCAGGGGGTAAATTGAACTCAATTCGGGAGGGTGTATCGGCACTCAGGGGTTTAACCAGTGCTTTTTCCGCATCACTTAAGCGATCAACATTTAGCTGACCGTTGACAAGAGCGATCGCTTCTCGCAAGGTCAAGCTATTGTCTGGCTGGATTGCGCCATCCTGATTACTATTGACAACTACTACGAAATGTGCAAGTTGAGCCGTTGCTCTGGCAGAAACCGCCAAGACACAAAGAACACCGAGGAGCAGAGAAAGAGGATGCGTCGGGCGTGAACAGGTGAGCAGAGCGAAGTTGAGGAAGTGAATTGCTCGCACTCTCTCACTGTTCGGAGCATCCCGACGACCTTGTTTTGTTTTTATACCTTTATGATTCATCGCACGTTTCAACGGCTTGCATTCCAGTAGAGGGCGCGAACGTTCGCGCCCGTATGCTATTCACTACTTGCTAACCAGATTGGTTAGGGGGGCAATTAATTGCGCCCATAAGGCGGCAGGCTTCTGGGCTGAAGCGATCGGTTGCACGCGGGATTCCCGTTGTTGGGGTGGCACGACTCGTTGCCGCCCAAAACCACCCAACAGTTCGTTGACCTTAAGGGTCAAACTCAAATACGGCCCATCTTTAGAGCGGTAGCCACTAAAATCTCGGTCATCGACGCTACCAAAGCTATAACCAACCCCAATCCGGAAATCGGGTGTCAGGTAATACCCCGTCTCGACAGCTATGCCAAATTCGTCGTATTCCGGAGATCGTTGACCGATCCAGCGTCCTTCAACGGCTAAATCCATCCGATATCCCAATCGATAAGCCGCCCTGAGTTGGGACAGGAATAGGGTTGAAGAATTGCTGAAATTATCGGCTAAATAGCTGGTGCTGTGGCGAAAAGCACCCTTGCCGTAGAATTCCCAACGCCAACTAGGAGCATAGATAGTTTCCAGGGCAAATACGTGTTCGATGGAGGTAGTACTGCTGCCAATCAGCAATGTTTCCGGGATGGAGTAGGGATTTTGCCGATATTCATAACGCAGCAGGGCATTCCAGCGATCGCTTGCTGGGTCGCGGTAGGCAAGTCCGAGTCTGAGGGTTGCTGTATCTCCCAGTCCCTCAATTCCCTGGTTGGCAAAGTTAGCCTGCTCGTAACGGGCAAGGGCAGTTAGAGCCGGTGAAATTTTACCCGCCGCCCCGGCGGAAAGGACGGTGTTGTCATTTCCAGAGCCAGTCCGGTGTTCGACGCGACCAGAGGCTTGGAAGTTGGGGTTATCGGTATATTCCACGCCAACGCTATAGACATCGCCGCCCAGAAGAGCCAAAGACGCCGCCGTTTGACCAACCGCGTAAGGTTGCACGAACCGCACTCCCGCCGCCGTCGGAATCGAGGAATTGCTAAAGGTGTGTTCGTAGCCCAAATTTACCCTCAGTCCGGGAGTCACAATCCAGCGGTGATTGAGTCCCACCGCACCCTGACCCGTGATGCTATTGAAACCACTAATCACCGAGTACCGACCCGTCAGGGAAGTGTTTTCACCCAGCTTGTGTTCCAAAATGGTGTCGAGGCTGGTGATCGAGTTCTGACTAAAGAGTCCTCCCTCAAAAAATTGGTGCGCTAGTCGCACCGTCACTCCTGGATAAACGCCCCAATCCATGCCAAAGGTGGTGCGGTTGGGATAGAGGGGGTCACTACTGCCGAGGTTGAGTTCGTTTTGTGCCCTGAAGGTCAGGTTTTCACTCAAGGGAACGCCGAGTCGAGAAACAATTTGGCTGGCGTTGCCACTAAATACATCGCTAACCCGGTCTTCGCGATCGCGATTGACGTAATCGACCCCCAGAGTGGCGCGTCCGATTTGTTGCTCGATACCCGCCCGGATGGTAGTCAGCGAGTTACTAACGGCAGTGCCAGGGGGGGCGGCGACACCGGGGTTAAATAAGTCAAAAAAGTCAGTACGCACGGCTGGGGCGACGCCGAAGTTGATCTCATGGTCGTACCCAACCTGGAAGCTTGTGGTAGAGCCGAGTTGGGCGATAGCCGTTGCCCCATATCGGGTTTGTCCGGGGGTAAAACTGGTCGTCGCATTGTTGGCAAAGCCTTCTTCTACCGAGCGGTAGTAACCACGGGCAATAATGCCAGGAGTAATCTTGCCATTAACTTCAAATCGGTAAGCCGAACCCGTTACTCCACCGAGGAAGGGGGAATTATTAAACGAGTGGGCATACTCTCCAATTAGCTGCCCGTTCTTACCCAGGGACACCAGGAAATCCGCTCCGTACAGCTCGAAGTCTTCTATGCCTTGGTCTTGTCGCAGGTAAGTCCCCCCCAGCCAGGTTGGGGAGTTGAACTCGTGAGAGAAGTTGTATTGCAACCGTCCTGCATAGAGATTGGTGTCGCCGCCGCCCCTATTTTCATATTGGTAGGTGACGACGATTCGCCGCACCAGGACAGTGCCGCCTTCGGAGACTTCTCCCGTAATTGAGGGAGTGGAAAACGGTTGAAATTCTGTGGCGAGAATTGGACGGCGGAATAAGAGCGTGCCTCGGTCGTAGTCAATTTCGTAATCGGGTCCGCGACTGAGGGGTTTGCGCTCAATTACCGTTCCCGGACGATTGAGTTCTTCGGTTTCTATAAAGACATTCTCGCTACCCCCTATCAGGAGTCGTCGCGACAGGAAATAATAGCCGCTAGTGCCGTTGGGCGCGATCGTATCTCGCTGGAAGCCTTCAATATCCTGGCTGTATAAGGCAGTGAGCTGAAGATTGCCTAAGTTGTAATTGCCTTTGAAGCCGTGGAGTTGGCGGGTGGTGGCGGTAAACAGTTGAGAAGTCCTAGCCAATTCCTGGGTGTTGTAGTCTCCCCACATCACGTAGTCGGGTTCAGCACCTAGCACGGGTGATGTGCGCTCGAAGCGTAGGTAGACGCTATCGGTGGAGGGGGTTAGGTAATCAACGGTCGAGCTATCTCCATAAACGGGATAATTTTGCTCGCAAAACTGCGGTCCCCGGAACAAGCGGGTCGTGCCGTCACAAGTTTCGTTAAGATTGCGATCGCTGTTATAAGCCCCCGTGAACAACCACTCCCCCAGTCGTCCCGTGGCGAAAGCTGCACCCGTTAAGTCAATTTGCGCTCCATCTCCCCGTTCTGGGTTGAGAAAGTCGCGTCGTCTGCCCCAGAAGTTGGTGCCTTCTCGCCCAATTCGCAAGTTAACAGCACCGGAGACTATGGAGGGTCGCAAGTTGGTGATGAATTCGACTTGGGTATAAGCCTCAATTGGCGATACGGGTGTACTCGCGAGTGTGCGAGTGTCGGTATTAGACGTTGGAGATTGGAAGTTGGGGGATTGAGAATTAGGGTTTGATGTTGGGGAATTAGGGGTTGGCAAATTCTCCCCGATTCTTTGGTTCCCCTGCTCCCGTACTCCTGTGCTCCTGGGTCCCCATTTTTCTACAGCCCCACGGATGCGGACTTTCTGAGCTTCTAGTCCGGATTGCAGTTGAGCGGTAAATTGTCCTCCTCGTGCTAGGACTTGGAATCCCAGTTGGTCTTTGTCGTAGTCTGCACCGACAAACTTACCTGCGCTCGTTGTCAGGGTGACAACCGCATCTTCGGCGATCGCTTGACCATTTTCATCGATAATTCGTCCGTTCAGGGTCGTAGTGGAGCGTCCATCCGCTGGGATGCGGGGGTCACCAACGGGTGCAATTTCAATTTGTGCTGTTGTCTTTTTGACGGTTAGCTGGACGCTAACGGGTGTTCCGTTCCCGGCTTGAGCCGTCAGGATATTGTCTCCCTCGTCCAAAGGGATGTTGTACAAAACCTGGGTAATCAGGTTCTGAGTTTCATCCTGTTGCTGTTGGGTGGCAGTCGAGGGGTCGAGAGGTTTTTGGTTGACGCTAACCTGGATTTTGTCGTTGGCATTGTACTGAACGACTAGGTTAGTAGAGCGGTTGCTAGTAACGCCAGTTTGAGGGGTGAGGATACGTACTGTACCACTAGGAAGCGGTGTCGCCTCGCTACCGTTAGGAGATGGGGGGGTAGTGGGTGAGGTGTTGTTTTGAGAGCCACTTCCTGTTGGGGAGCTTGGGAGATTAGGAGCTTGGGAGATTGGGGATAAGTCGGGGGAAGCTGGGGCTATCCCAGAGCGCAAGGCATTGCTGCCCAGTGCCGATCGCTTTGCCTCCTCAGTTTGAGTCGCTTGTCTTAAGTCGTCACCCTGTCGGAGGTTCGGTTGTTCCGGCACTTCGTCAGCCCTAGCCGCCGGAAGAATGCCGATTAACCCCGACATCGTTGTCAGCAAACTTAAGGCGAGTGAGGGAAACAACCTGTCTTTTGTACCTTGTTTGATGTCTTTAACCAATGACAAATGACCAATAACTAATGACCAATGAGTACTTTTCATTGCTGCTTCTCCCCATAGGCAGGCGTCACGGCAAAATTCATCCGCACCATTCCTCCGGGTGCAAGTCGCACGAGGCGGGACTGACTATTGCCTTCAATGAAATACAGGTTCGGAGCTAGGGAGTATCCTGGCAGGCTGCTCAAATCTAATGTTCCAGTGCGATTGCCACCCAGAACATTAGCCAACGAGAATAATCCATTGGCATCCGTGGTGATGCGATTGCCGTCATCCATGTAAATTACGGCATTGGGGACTCCAGGCTCTCCTGGCTGTTGTTGACCATCAAAGTTTTTATCAACAAATACCCGTCCCAGTAGGGTGCCGCAGTCCGATAAGATTCCCTGTCGAATCCGCAGGGTAAAGCTGGCAATATTACTGCGAGGCTCCTGAGCCACATTCCTCCCATCCCCCCGGATGGCATCCGGTGTCACCACAGCCGCATAAACGATATTCAGCGTCTGATTAGGCTCAAGACGAGCAAAGGTCAAGGTTACGGTTCGGTTGGAGGTTACGGCTGGTGGCAAACTTACTGGTGTCGTCGTGCTACCAGTCGTCAGAGAGCCTTGCAGGGACTTTGGCAAAAATCGCAACCCCAATGGTGGCGTATCTGTTACCGTGATATTAGTAGCTGCTGCATCACCAGTGTTTTTCAGGGCGAGTCGATAAATTACGGTATCGCCCGGTTCAGCCGCCGCACGATCGGCTGTTTTAATCAGCTCTAGAATCGCTTGACCTGCGACGAGTGTGGTTGGATTGGAAGTAACAGTTGAAATATTACCACCGGACGCTGTTGCTGTATTTTTGATTTCTTTGGCAGCAAGCGATGATGACCCGATGACGAACAAAGCAGTCAGAATAACAGTTAGGAGAAGCTTGTACTTCTCTAACTGAGGCTTTGAAGATTTCATTAACTAATGGCCTGGTATGCACTCTGGTCTTAGACGCTCAGGAATAAAGCGTCTATGTAAATTTCTCGTTCAATTTTGTCAGTAGATTCCCTGAGGCACACAACGAATGAGCGAAAAATTCAACGGTTTTAAGTATATTCCCGGATGGGAGAAATACTAGCAGATTTTTTGAGTCATTTGTACGACCCCTCGTCCGGAATCGTCTTACTTAAATATTGCTGGAGAGTTATTGAACTACAAAATGAATGGTTAGAATCAAGCGCCATTGATACGGCACGCGGCAGGGTGAACCAGAACGTTGAGCCAGCCTTGGGAGTGCTAATGACGCCAATCTCTCCGCCGTGAGCGTTAATAATTTGGCGACACTGATACAGTCCCAAACCAATGCCTGTTAAGTGCTGAGTATGAAGACCTCGAATGTAGAGTTTGAAGAGGCTCTTTTGTTGCTCTGGGCTTATCCCTACCCCGTCATCCTGGAGTGTGAAGCGAATTACCGGCTCCTCAACAGTAACTTGCAAGGTTAGGTTCAATCCCGGTGGGTTATGTTTTAAGGCATTAGTAATGAGATTCTTTAATGCCTGCCTGAGTTGTGTTGGATCGGCAGGGATGGAAGGACTATCGGCTGGGAGGCTCTGAGTTAGGGTGGCTCGGTTTTGGGCAAGCATGGACGAGCAGTCTGTAATTATGTCTTGAACCAACTTGTCGAGTTGTACGGGTTCGCAGTGCAGTTGCAAATCTCGCTCTTCGTTGAAATGCTCTTCTAACAGGGAGTTAATTAAATTGAGCTGACGCTCACTGCTAGTCATCATTCGTTCAAGTAGAGGGCGAGAGATGGTCACGGTTTCACCGCAGGATTTCGACAAATTATTCAATATCATTGACATCCCTAGCAAACAAGTGCGGAGGTCATGGGAAACGGCTTGCAGGAACACATCTTTCAGTTGATTGAGTTCCTGAAGTTCGGTCATTTTTGCACTGAGTTCTTGCGTGCGTTCCTCGACTTGGGATTCCAGGTGGATGTTGAGTTCAGTAATTTTTCGATATAGCTCGGCTTGCTGAATAGCGATCGCGACTTGTGTAGCGAGTGAACTCAGCCACTCAATTTCCCACGCCTGCCACTGACGCGCTTGGTCGCATTGATTGACGACTAAGGCTCCATAGAGTTCATCTCCCACCCAAATCGGTACTCCCAAAATTGCTTTAACTTGATATTGGGTGTAGTAAGTCCTTAGCTTTGGGGATACTGCGTTCGCCTCTGTGTCCTCAATGACGCGGACGGGACTTTGTTTGAATAGCGATCGCCATTCTTCCAGAGAAAGCTGGTCATCCACGATCACGCTACGCAGGGAGGGGTAAATTGGATCTACCGCTTCAGCAATAACTAAACCGTGAAAAGATGGCTGTGGCTCTATCTTGACGGCATCAATTTGACCGATAAAAACGCGATCGGCTCCCAGGAATTGCCGGACTTCTGCTACTGTTGTGTTGAGAATTTCGTCGAGATTGAGAGAACGCCGAATCCGCGATGCCATCTCTCCCAACAAGCGCTCACGAGCAGCGGCTTCGCTAACGTGTTCAGCGGCGGCGCGGAGTTGAGCTTCTACCTGCTTGCGCTCGGTAACGTCCTGCACCGTACCCGATATACCGCGTTTGTAAATCTCTGATTGCTCGCAAACCACACGCTCTGAACCATCCGGCAGCACCACTCGATAGTCCAGACAGTAGGGCTGATTTTCTCTCAATGCGCTTTGAATTGCCTGTCCAACTCGCTCTCGGTCTTCTGGATGAACAACTTGAAAAAAAATTTCCCAACTGGGTTCAAAGGCTTTAGGAGTAAAACCAAAGAGGCGATAGAGTTGATCGGACCACCGCAATTTCTGTTGGGGTACAGGCGTACCTCGCTCCGTCTGTACAAAATCCCAATTGCCTAGTTGAGCAAGGCGTTGAGCATTTGCCAGACTCGCTTGCTGCTCTTTGAGTAAATCTACCGCTAAGGCTCGCTCTGATTCAGCGGCTGCCAAAACTAACGCCGTGAGGGTGATGACCCCCATAAAGCATTGTAAAAATCGAATCCCCTGGTCGCTCTCTCCAGCCTTTGCCACAAACGGGCCACTTCCGTGTATTGTTCCCCAAATGCCAATTATCGAGACAAGCAGCGTTGCCATAACGGCACCCTTTTGAGCAAAGCGAAGCGCTGCCCAGACGACAAAGGTAAAGGGCAAGTATTCCAGTGGATACTGAGCAATTCCATTGGGCGTTCGCGACCCGAAGACAAACCAGCTAATCGCACACAACAAGGTAAAGCAGAGCACTGCCTCTGCTTGATGTGGGATTTGTCTGCCCACGTTGTGTCTTGTTAAAGCGGGCCATCTAAAATTCCAGATTAAATCGCGACCCAGCAGCAACAGGGGAGTGACGGTCAAGATGCCGATGCTGTCACCCAGCCACAATGTCCACCAGTTTGCCCCCCAGTTAGAAGAGTCCACTAAACCGCCTAGGAAGGCGACCAGAGTATTGATGGTGGCACCGATGAGGGTTGATATCCATGCCCCCAAAACGAGCAGTTGTAAGACATCTTGCAGCCGTTCCAGGGCAGGACGAAAGTCCATCCGGCGCAACAACATTGCCCCAACTACGGCTTGTAATGTGCTACCGAAAGCGGCACCGCAGGCGATCGCCCACGATACCTTGAGCGACAGGGCGAAGCTGAAAGCCCCTAGCGCCACTCCGGGCCAGAGACGTTGTCCTTTCAACAGTAGTGCTGCCAAGGCAATTCCCGCCGGAGGCCAAACTGGAGAAGCCTCTACTCTTAGCTCCAAACTTGAGAAAGCGAGTTTGGCTGTAGCAAAGTAGGTAAGACTTAGAATACCGATAACGGCGATATACTTCCAGAATCGAGTCTTGCTCTGAGGCGTGGGATTCTGCCGATTCATGATGCTGTGGCTGTTGAAAGTCTTGTCTTCATCTGAGGTGACCCGGATAGAGGTTTTTCAATAAGTAGCCTCTAAAAATAGCTTGAATCATCTCTTGGTTTCGAGACTTCCCCCACCGGGATGAGCCTAGGGAAGTATCCCAACTGAGACAGATGTAAGACAAGACTTACGCTGACATCTCCTTAGTTCAATCTACTAGTTGATTTTCCAGGGCAAATCGTACAAGTTCTGCTCGATTGCTAGTTTCTGTTTTCCTGAGCAGACTGCTGACGTATTTTTCGATTGTCCGAGGACTGAGATGCAGCTTGTTGCCGATTTCGCCGTTGGATAGACCTTTAGCCAGTAAATCCAAAACTTCCTGTTCTCGCACCGTTAGATTGAGGTTAACTAACGGAGGAGCGAGAGCCTGCTGTTGTGAGTTGTTACCTTTGTGTAGTGGCGTGGGAGGCTTTACCTCTACTGGCGCTCGCTTTGTGTCCTCGGAAGAGAAACGCCACTCGGTTTGAATGATTTGCGCTCGCTCTAGGAGATTGCGTATTACAGCACCCAATTCCTGCATTTCAAAGGGTTTGGGGAGATATAAATCGCATCCTGTCTGGTAACCGCGAATGCGTTCCTCCGTACTCGCACGTTCGGTGAGGAATACAACGGGTAATAAGCGAAATGCTGGTTTCTGACGGACTTGCCGCACTAACTCATAGCCATCCATGCGGGGCATATTGATATCTGTAATGAGTATGTGCGGGTGATAGGTTTCAATCATCGACAGCGCCTGTTGACCATCTTCAGCGGCAATCACTGAGTAGCCTGATATCTCCAGGTAATCGCTGACAGAAAGACGGGTTCCCAGATTGTCGTCTGCAACCAGGATTATCAATGGCATGGGGTAGTAATATAAGAGCGAATCTACTCTTACGCTAGGTCATGTAAGCCCCACCAAACAGGAACCAGAGAACTTTTTTTGATAAATTCTTTTTTATTAAATTCTTATCCTCTATAGTCTCAAGCTTGAGAAGCCCACACCGAGCATTCTAAGTTAAAGCTTTATATTTAGTGTAGGCGCTCGAATTCTCAAAGACTGTTGTTAAGGTGACATATTCCTTATTTTATGATAATCAAGGTCTGCAAACAGCGAAAAATTAGCGATCGCACTCTTCGCTACCTTCAGCGATATGCGATTTAAAAGTGCGATCGCTTAGTGCTTGGTCATTGGTCAAGCACTAACCAATTAACTCGCCGAGACCGTCAAACTGCTGGGTTGCCCCAAATTTCCTTGTAATACAACACCCCGCTTATTCGCTTGCAGATGACGCAGTAATTTATAAACGGCTTCGATTTGCTCGGAGGCTCCAGCTTTTTGAGCCAAGTCAGGCAGCGACAACGGCGCACTTTCCGCCTGTAGTACCTGCATCACCTGTTTCTGTAAATCCAGAACAGCCGCCGCCGCTTTCTTCCCAGCTTCGACCCCAGGCTGATGGTAAGCGTTAACATTCACCAGGAAGCCATAAAGCCCAACAGCACGGTCATAAAGAGCTATCAGCGCCCCTACCGTCCGGGGATTTACCTGAGGAATGGTCACTGTAATAGAATCCCGTTGATTCTCATACAGTGCTTGTCGAGTGCCCTGCAACAACCCTGATAAATAGTCTCCTGAGGTTACCCCTGGTTCTACTTCTGGGGAGGTTCCCTGGCGGTCTTCTAAGACTTCAATGAAGGTCATAAAGAAATTGGGGACGCCTTCCCGTAGCTGCTGCACGTAAGCGTGTTGGTCGGTTGAACCTTTGTTACCGTAAACAGCAATACCCTGATAAACCGTATTCCCCTCCAAGTCTTTCTCCTTGCCCAGAGATTCCATAACCAACTGTTGCAGGTAACGGGAAAACAGCAGTAGGGTGTCTTTGTAAGGCAAGACAACCATATCTTTCTCACCCTTGCCGTTCCCGGCAAAGTACCAGGATAGGGCAAGCAATGCAGCAGGGTTTTCTTTGAGCTGAGGTATACGGGTAGCCGCGTCCATCTCTTTAGCACCCGCCAGGATTTCTCGAATATCAATTCCTTGCAGGGCGGCTGGGACGAGTCCTACGGCTGACATTTCTGAAGTTCGTCCGCCAACCCAGTCGTACATGGGAAATCTTGCCAGCCACCCCTCGGATTTAGCGAGTTTATCTAGGTTGCTGTCCCTGCCAGTAATCGCCACAGCATGAGGAGCAAAGTCGAGGTTCTGGGATTCGTAAGCTTTTTTAACTTCAATCATGCCGTTGCGGGTTTCCGGCGTTCCCCCAGACTTGGAAATCACCAACACTAGGGTGCTAGAAAGTCGGTCTTGCAACCGGGTGAGGACATCATCAATGCCCGCCGGGTCGGTATTGTCAATAAAGTGAATCGCTAGCGGTGGAGATAGGGGAGCAAGGGCAGCGGCGACAAACTCAGGACCGAGGGCGGAACCACCAATGCCGATGGAAATAACATCCGTGAATTTAGATGTTCCAGAGGGATGAATCGCACCGCTATGGACTTTTTGAGTAAAGGATTCAATTTCTTCTAGTGTCTTGATGATTTCTTGTCGAAGTTCTGTTGTTGGGGCTAAGTCTGAGTCTCGTAGCCAGTAGTGACCAACCATGCGGTTTTCGTCAGGATTAGCGATCGCACCTTTCTCCAAGGCATCCATTTCCTTAAATGCCTTTTCAACCTTAGGTCGCATCGCCTCGACAAAGGCATCATCAAACCGCATACGGCTGACATCTAGGTAAAATTCCAATCCTTCGTGGTAATATAGCCAATCTTGGTAACGTTGCCAGAGTGCAGCGGCGTCCATAAGTAGCTCTCAAACTCCTGTTTTCACCAATCACAAGTTTAAGCTAAGCACTCAGCATAGAGCGTCGTCGTGGGCGGCGAAGTTTTCTTTTGCACTTTCTCAAAGAGAGTGGGGAGTAGGGAGAAAGGGTGGACAAGAAAGATTTTGCCTCGTTGTCTTGCTTGTTGTGTGCCTCACACTCCATTCCCCTCAAATGTTCGGTTTAGGCAGAACTCGCAAAAATTTTACAATTTGACCCATCACTTCAATCCCAACGATGTAGTTGTCTATCGTAAATCGGTAAAAGATAGCATCTGAGGTAATCGGTTGTAGTCCTGGGAGGTCTTGAATCTGCTTAAGTGCGAGGAAATCTTCAAAGACGACTTCGCACACCTGCTGGTAAGCAGCGGACTCCAAGTTCTTGAGATCGCGTAAAAAGGATCGGGCATAGCGAACTTCTATGCTCACAAGGCGGATTCTGACTCCAAACTACCAGTTTTTATTCATAACACCGATTGACGATTGATCGGGTAATCTTAGGGAACCTGTAGGAGGAGCAACGCCTCTTCGCGGGTTAGAACATCCCCAGGTCTAACAGTTCGTACCGATTCTTGCATGGCTCCCAGCATATACAGGTCATAGTAAAGCGGTTGAAGAATTACCCAAGCGTCTGGCAAGCTTTCATCAGGGAGTTGCTCAATTATGTCTGGTAGCTGTGCAGTTAAACGCTGCAATCGACCTCTAAGCATATTCATAGCTAGGAGAAGGGGGTTAGGGGGTTAGGTTTTTAATTCGCCTTTTGTCGCGACATTTGCATAACTTAGCTTAAATGCAACGGCACCCCAGCCGCTACTGACCCTTGTAGAAATATAGAATTTATCAGAAATATTGGTTTCGAGATGCACAGCACAAAGAAACAAGGTCTCCAGAGTTCAATCCCACGTTTTTAAGCGTGGGTTGCCTCCTGCCTTCTGAATCTACCTAAACAGCATCTGGATTCAGTTTCATCATTTCCCAAGTCGTGTAAGTACCGATGGGACTCCAAATTACATAGGGTAGTAGCAACAGAGATGCCCAAATCGAGATGGGTAAAACAACTACTGCCAATATGATGCCCAAGACAGCACCGATGCCACCCAGAATTGTGCCGATTTTGAGACTGCGGAGTCTAAACATTGCTGGGTTGTAGGCGATGGTTACCAGTTCCACCAGCAGATAAAATCCCATCAGCCACCAACTTTTTTGCCTTTCCCAAACAACGTAAGCCGACCAAGCCCCACAGATAAAAACAACTGTCCAGATAAAGGGAATAGCCACCTCAAAGGTGAGCCATCTCGGACGCTGTAGGCGTTTAAACCATCTGGCATCATTGGGCGTTATCAAACCACCACCTAGTGCCACTAACAGGGTCACAGCCCCGATCGCCATCCAAGATTTAATCATTTCATTAGCCCGTGCAAAATCCCATCAACTGCCCCGTGCAATCTGATTAAGCAGCATAAAGTGATTGTCCCAAGTATCAGGGGTTGATGTAATCACTCTGGGGTGGGAACAAGGCTTGGCGATCGCGTATACGCCTGCTTTATTTCGGGCAATCTACAATCCCGATCGCCGTAGATTTGCGATCGGGAAATTGATATTAGTTGTTAGGACTCACCTCGTCAATTTCAACAATCACCACGGTGATGTTGTCTCTACCGCCCTTCTCTTTTGCCGCCTCAATGAGGTTAGTAGCTGCCTCTTCGTTTTTTACACTGGGCTGGAGGTCGGAGGCAATTAAAGCATCAGAGAGTTCTTCGGTGAGACCATCAGTACATAGAAGCAAGCGATCACCTGGTTGCACATCCATTGGTTGGACATCAACGTGCTGCAAGTCTTTACGACCCAAACATTGAGACAACACATGACGCCAGGGATGCACCCGAGCTTGTTCTGGAGTAATATCACCCGCCTTCATTGCCTTTGCCACCCAAGTGTGGTCTTCCGTAATCTGCTCTAGCTGTGAGTGGCGTAAGCGATACAGGCGAGAGTCTCCAACATGAGCAAACCAAGGCTGTGCGTTACGGAATATTACCACAACCGCCGTTGTGCCCATATCCGAGCGCTCTGGATGATTTTTTTGATCTTCAAGAATCGCCTGATTTGCCTCGTAGAGCGCTTGCTCCAGTACCTCCTCAGACTGAGTTGGCGATTGCCAGTGTTGCTCTAAATAAGCCTGAATGGCATCCGTAGCAAGTTGACTAGCCTCTTGCCCTCCGGCATGGCCTCCCATGCCGTCGGCAACGATGAAGAAGCGGCCTTCAGGGTCGATGTAGTAGTCATCCTGGTTGACAGTACGGATTAATCCCGGATCGGTGAGACCCGCGAAGCGACATTTCATAAATTGTTTGCTGGAGCGAAAACTTTACTGCAATTAGAGCATACGATCGAAGCGATCGAGCCTTCTTAGCAAGCGAATTAGGGCAAATGCCGCAATAGCTGCTATAAAAGCAACGACCACTGCTGGTCCGACATTACCATTCACAAATAGGATGGTAGCAGACAGAGTAAACGCACTGATGAGTAAAGTATAGTTTGTTCCCAACTGAATGCTGCTCATGCGTCGCAGGATTCGGTCTGATTCGATAGACCGCACGCGAATGCGCAGGTCTCCCCGTTCCAATTTTTCGATCGTATCTTCAATGCGCCGAGGCAGACTCAACGCCGTACTGCTAACCTGCGCGGCTTGCCGTCCCAGTTCATTGAGGAAGCTGTTACCGTCTGGAGAATTACCGTTTGTCATAATCTGCAATGCAAAAGGTCTTGCTACCTCCATAAAGTTGAACTCTGGGTCTAATCCCTTCCCGACACCTTCCAGAGTCGAGAACGCTCGCATTACGAAGGTGAATGTTGCGGGAAAGCGAAAAGGTTGGTCGTAGGCAATTTCATAGAGATCGTCGCTGATTTCGCTCACGGACTGGTTCTCAAACGGCTTATCCATGAAATAGTCCAGCATATACTGGATCGAGCGCCGTACCGGACCCATGTCGTCAACGGGAGAGAGTGCACCCAATTCTACAAGGGAAGCTACAACGCGATCGGCATCTTTTTGGGCAATCCCAAAAAGCGTTTCCATCAGTTGTTCACGCACGTTCGACTTAATCCGACCCATCATGCCGAAATCATAGAAGATCAGGGCACCTCCTTCCGGGCTAACCGCAATATTCCCCGGATGCGGGTCAGCATGGAAGAAGCCGTCATTGAGCAGTTGCTGAAGGTAAGCTTTCGCCCCAAGATGGGCAATCAATTTCCGATCCAAACCAGCAGCTTCTAGCGCTTCATAATGGCTAATCTTGATTCCCGGCAGATACTCAAGGGTCAGAACCCGTGGTGAGGCATAACGCCAGTAGACGCGGGGCACTTTCACCCAGTCCTGGGCACGGAAATTGCGACGAAATGTATCTGCGTTACGACCTTCACTGATGTAATCAATTTCTTCCCAAAGAATGCGGCAGCACTCTTCATAAATTCCCAGCCAATCTCGACCTCGCCCCCAGTCTGGATGGCTTTGAAAGTAACGAGCAATGCCTTTGAGAATTTGTAAGTCAATGGTAAAAAGCTTCCGCAAGCCCGGTCTTTGTGTCTTGACCACAACCTCTTCACCACTATGCAGTTGAGCTTTGTGAACTTGCCCAAGACTAGCCGCCGCCAAGGGAATTGGGTCAAAACTCAGGAAGAGTTCGTTAATTGGCTTCCCTAAATCTTGCTTAACGATCGCTTCAACTTGCTCGTAGCTAAAGGCAGGAACTCGGTCTTGCAGCTTGGAAAGTTCCTCTACATACTCACTGGGGAATAAATCCGCACGGGTAGAGAATAGCTGCCCAACTTTGATAAAGGTTGGACCCAAATCTAAAAAGGTATCTCGTATCCAAACTGCCTGTCTTCTGCGTCTGGCTGCCCGTTTTTCCTCGGTGACGCCGCCTGAATAGCTCCAGGGTTTGCTGTCGAGCCATAACCCAGTCATTAGGGTTAAAACAAAACCCCAAATGTCAACGAAGCGCCGATGACGGGAGTAATTCTCTCGATTCCAGCGATAGGCTTTGTCTTTATACGCCTTACCTAGATCACGCTGGCTAGACACCGGGCGTTCCTTGTATTGCTTGGGGTTGACAGAGTTAGAAAGAGCAGACACTCGGATTC
This sequence comes from Cyanobacteriota bacterium, assembly GCA_030776905.1. Classification (GTDB taxonomy): domain Bacteria; phylum Cyanobacteriota; class Cyanobacteriia; order Cyanobacteriales; family Coleofasciculaceae; genus CADCTM01. The sequence goes on from JALYGX010000546.1 coordinate 17,088, forward strand.
CTAAATGAGTTGTTTAAAAACTTAACTTTCTTAACAAAAGTTAAAGCTTATTAATCTAAATAATAATCGTTATTTTTCGTTTAAAGCGAATCTCTCCTTAAACTAGACATCAATGTAACAAGTTAACAAGGTCGAGCGTCTCTAGTTTTAGACAGATTGATTGCGATAGTTTTGTAACTCAGCACGCAAACGGGCAATTTCAGCTCGAAGTTCATCAATGGTGGCTTGCAGGTCAACGGGTTGGGAGCCAATCGGCACAATTGTCGTGGTGGTTCGTCCGCGCGTAGCTGTTTCGGCTTCGCGGGAAGCACGCTCCATGACTTGCTCGGTAAACTGCCGCAGTCGCTCGCGTTGTTCGGCATCGAATTTGCCGAGTTCGCTCAAGGCATTGGTTAGGGCGTCTTCTAGCTGTTCGTTAAGCGCTTGGGCTACAGCTCTGCCCACAAAAAAGGCATGAATTACAGAATTACTCATGAAAAAATTTCTTTAGTGTCCGCAACAAATTATAACGTGATTATCACAAATCCTGCCGAGAAGGCAAGGCCGCCCCGTGAACCCGGATGAAAAGAAAACTGCTGTAGATGGATGCGTTTCTTAAAGTTGGGGTTCTGACATGGGCCAGTTGCTGGTAGGAGGGAAGGATTGCTCGGTGTGCAAGAGGGTGGAACCGGGTTGATTAGGGGTATTAATCCGCAGCGCAAACCCAAATCCTACACCGGCTGATGCCGCGATCGCACCTGTCATTAGCAGCGCTCGTAGGGGCGAGTTCCTAAACTTCAGGAACGCTTCCAGCAACCGGAATGGCTTGGCTTCACGGGCGTTGGAATTGGAAGTTTTGAGTTTTGTCTGGCTGGTCATCGTTGCTCCACCCAGAGTGTTGAGATTTGTTGCTAAGTTCTGAGCTAGTGCAGGTTGAGGGGTGGGGTTTTTCTCCTGTATCGGCAACTGAGGAGTTTTGCTTTTCCTAGGGATGGGTTTGATACCCGCTTGTGCCGATTTTCTCAGGGGTGGTGCCTCTATGTCCTTCCTAGATTGGGTAAGCGATCGCTTCCCAACTGGACGTTGAGGCGTGAGGACTATCTCCCAGTTGGGAAGCATAGAAAGCCAAGCTTCTACAGTTTGGGGGCGTTTTTGACGGCTTAGTTCCAGTCCTTGCCCAAGTACCTGTTTAACCGCTGGGTTGAGCTTATGTAGGGATGGCTGCAACGCTGGGGAAAAAAGGTAATGCTCCTGAATCTCCACTTGTGCTAATCCATCGCCCACATTCCCATCACAATGCAGTGTTTCCCGAACGGGTGCTGGTAAGGGGGGTTGTCCTGTTAGCAAGCAATAGAGAGTTGCGGCTAGGGCGTATATGTCTGTCGCTGGAGTGCGCTGCTCCTCGAAGGTATGCTGTTCTAGCGGTGCATATCCGGCCGAGAGGAAATTGGCGCGAGTTTGCATCACCCCAGGTGCGAACTCACAAGTAATCCCAAGCTCGCATAGTACGACGCCATCCGTGTCTTGACGACGAATGATATTTTCGGGCTTGATATCCTGATGCAGCAAGCCTACCTTGTGAAGTCCGCTCAAGCCGTTGGCAATTTGACGAATATATGCGATCGCTTTCCCTTCTGGGAGTACATCGGCTTGAATCAGTTCAGCAAGAGTCTGTCCCGGAATATATTCCATCACCCAGTAGGGCAGTCCAGCCTCTTCAAAACAGTCGAGAACCCGAACAAGATTTGGATGTTCGCAGCGGCTCAAGCGATCGCCAAATTCTAAAAATTCCTGCTTAAATTGGTCAAAATCTGAATGGTGGCGCAGAGTTTCCCCAAGGCTTTTGATGACGACCGTTTGACCTGACTCAGTATTGGTTGCCTGGTAGGTAATCTCAAAGATTCCTTTGCCCAACTGGGTGTCGAGGACGTACTTACCATTGTGGAGGGCAGTCTCAGCCATCAAATTCATGAAAGTTTACTTGATGTTTTCCAACATATGCTACCTCTATAGTGGTTCGCGATTAGCTTTTTCCAATCGGGAGAAAAACCTCCGTTAGTCTTAAAATCATCATTTCAGCACTCAGCCCTCCGAAGAGGATAATGTTCTGCCAGAAAAGCCTTAGCATCTGCCTGATCGTGAATCACTCCATCTAGCGTTGCCGCTAAAAGGCCGTCCAGAATTTCTCGATATTGTGGACTGGGCTTATAGCCTAGCCGTTTCAGGTCGTTGCCATTTAGCGGAGCCTGAACATCAGCCAAAAAGCTGAAATATTGCCATAGCTTGCGTCTTACCCCTCTGGGACTGCGCACAGCCAGCAAAACTAAGGTGGGTAACTTATACTGACGCAATAACTGGACGATTTCACTATTGAGCTGGAGTGCCCCAAGAGACTCGACAACCTCAGCTTGTGCTTGAGCTAGTTGCTGAAGTCGCTCGATACTGTCTATTGGTAGCTGAAGATTGTTTGCCACCTTAGGGCGTTCTTCTGGAGCAAGATGAGCAATTAATACCTCAAGGCGCATCTGCCAGTGTTCCAGACTTTTATGGGGATCGAATCGGCGCAGCCAACGGTCAACTAGACGCACCTGCCACCATAACTCCTCATCTAGCGTCAAAGTCGGATGGATACAGCGCAAGGCTCCTAAAGAGGCTAGCCGTTGTAATGCTCCTTCCCAGTAGGGTGCTTGCAAAATGTACTTCAGTTCCGCCTTGAGTCGCGTTTGCAAGGCTGGAGCTTTGGCATTCTCAGCAAGCGAGCGCTCGTAAACTCCACTCTCAAGGGCATACTGAATGTACGCTTCGGTTTGCGGTTCAATTTGAAATCCCAAGCGCACGGCAAACCTGACGGCTCGATAAATGCGGGTGGGGTCTTCGATAAAGCTGTTGGCATGAAGTACCCGAATTTGACGCGATCGCAAATCGAGCCAACCCCCGAAGAAATCCAACAGAGGTAATGCCCCACCC
>JALYGX010000547.1 GCA_030776905.1 Cyanobacteriota bacterium
CTTTTCAGACCGAGGAGGGTAAAACCGATCGCAATGACCGCTTGCTCGCCGTTGCCGCTAACTCCCGCAACCAGCACGACGTGCGGACGCTCGACGACCTGAACCAGAACCTGATTCACGAGATCGAGCACTTCTTCGTGTCCTACAACGCGGCTAAGGGCAAAACGTTCGAGCCACAAGGCCGCTTCGGACCAGACCAAGCCCGCCAACTGGTTATTGAGGCAGCCCAGCGTTTTCACGAGGGCTAAGGCGTAAACACTCATTGGGCTTTGGGAAAATCGGAATGCTCCACAACCCCATGCACAGCGCTAGCTTGAGTACGGCATGGCAGAATTGTTGGACTGAAAGTTAGTGATTAAGAACTTACCTATCTACCTCCTGAACTCGTAACGCTGAAGGATAGACGACGGATGGTTCTTGCACAGATTTTAGGATTTCTAAAGCCTTCGCCTAAATTAGAAAAGATAGGATAAGGATGGGAACGTTCACCCTAATCCCGCCCGATTTACTGGTAATAACATACATCCGTTCCGACTTATAGCTCTAATGGTTAAATCTCAGACTTCTCCAGTTAACAAACTATCTAAAATCGAAGCACTAAAAGAACGCAGCAACTTCTTGCGTGAACCGGTGGCGACTGAATTGCTCCAAGATACCACCCACTTTACAGAAGATGCCCTTCAAATTCTTAAATATCACGGGTCTTACCAGCAGGATAACCGAGATAATCGGGTGAAGGGACAAGAAAAAGATTACCAGTTCATGTTACGCACCCGGAGTCCGGGGGGATTTGTACCGCCAGAGCTGTATCTTACCCTTGACAAGCTTTCGGAGGAGTATGGTAACCACACGCTACGGGTTACTACTCGCCAAGGCTTTCAAATTCACGGCATTCTCAAGAAGAATTTGAAGGCATCGATTGCGGCAATTATCCGCAATATGGGTTCAACATTAGCCGCTTGTGGGGATGTGAGCCGCAACGTTATGGCTCCTCCAGCTCCTTACAAAAATCGCCCAGACTATCAGTACGCCTGGGAATATGCCGATAAGATTGCTGACCTGCTGACACCTCAAACAGGTGCTTATTATGAGATTTGGCTGGATGGGGAAAAGGTAATCAGTGCGGAAGAAGATCCAGCGGTGAAGGCGGCGCGACAGCGCAATAGCAACGGGACGAACTTTGCTGATAAAGAGGAACCAATCTACGGGCAATATTATATGCCCCGGAAGTTTAAAATCGCCCTAACGGTGCCAGGAGATAACTCGATTGACCTCTACACGCAAGATATCAGCCTGGTAGTAATTACCAATGACCAGGGAGAACTGGAAGGATTTAATGTTCTCGCGGGTGGTGGCTTAGGGCGCACTCACAATAAAGAAGAAACGTTTGTGCGGATGGCTGACGCTATAGGCTATGTCGAGAAGGATGATGTCTACGACTTGGTCAAGGCGATTGTCGCAACGCAGCGAGATTATGGCGATCGCGTTAATCGCCGTCATGCCAGAATGAAATACCTGCTCCAGGATTGGGGCGTTGACAAGTTCCGGGAAACGGTTGAAGGGTACTTCGGCAAGAAAATTGCTCCCTACAAACCCCTACCAGCCTTCCAGTACCACGACTATTTAGGATGGAACAAGCAAGGAGACGGTAAGCTTTTCCTGGGAATTTCTATTGAGAATGGTCGGGTGAAAGATGAAGGCAACTTCCGACTCAAAACAGCTTTGCGGGAAATTACTCAGCAGTTTGCCCGTCCAATGCGGCTGACAGCTAACCACAATATCATCATTTATGAGATTGAACCGTCGCAGCAGCAAGCTATTGAAAAGGTTCTTGACCAACACGGCATCCAGATTACTCCAGAGGGTATTGAACCTCTAGTGCGTTATTCAATGGCGTGCCCTGCCCTACCAACTTGCGGATTAGCGGTCGCGGAGTCAGAACGGGCGCTTCCTGGAATAATTGACCGGATTCGGGCGCTTTTGAATCAATTGGATTTACAGAACGAGCATTTTGTGATAAGGATTACGGGTTGCCCCAATGGCTGTGCTAGACCTTATATGGCGGAGTTGGGGTTGGTTGGGAGTCTGCCGGATACCTATCAAGTTTGGCTAGGGGGTTCCCCTGCGCAGACGCGGTTGGCACAACCTTATACGGATCGAATGTCGGTTCACGATTTGGAATTGTTTCTTGAACCAATTTTTGCCTACTTTAAGGAGAAGCGTCAGGAGGGGGAGAGTTTTGGAGATTTTTGCGATCGCGTCGGTTTCGATGCGATCCGCGAGTTTACCGTTGCTTATCAGTCTCCCAAATTAGATTCTCAGTCCGATACGGGTTTGGTTAATGAAGTCATGATGCCAGAACCCTCAACGACAGTTGTTAACGGTAAAACTCGTTATCGGCTTGGCGTGCGGGATGAACTCTACGAGCGTGTTAAGGCAGCGGCGAAACAGCAAGGTAAGTCAATGACTCAGCTAGCAGCAGAAGCGTTAGAAGCTTATTTAAAGGGTAATTAACACGCTCATCCTTGGAAAGTTTAGTAGTATTGCCATCGGTTTTTGATTAACCGATGGCAGTTTTTTTGTGATGATGCAGCGTTAAAGATTAGGATAGCTAAAGTTATCTAGGAAAAAAATTCACTTACTAAGCAGGAGTTATGATTAACAACCAACTCAAAGCTGTAGAGTTGTTTGCTGGGATCGGTGGTTTTCGCTTAGGCATGACAAATGCCAACATTGACACGGTATGGGCAAATGATATTAGTAAGCTTTGTTGCCAGGTTTATGAAAGTAATTTCGGCAAAGGGTCAATCGTTTTAGGAGATATCAACGAAATTAATATATCAGACATACCTCAACATGACCTGTTGACCGCTGGTTTTCCTTGCCAACCGTTTAGTTCAGCCGGAAAGAAATTAGGTGTGAAAGATCGGGTGAGAGGCACAATATTTGAACGTATTGTCCAAATATTAGCTGAAAAACAGCCTAAATATTTTTTGTTAGAAAATGTCAAACGAATGATTACGATGCAAGATGGGAGCCATTTTAGATTAATTTTAGAGGCTCTTTCTTCTTTAGATTATTTAATTGAGTGGCGAGTAATTAACTCAATAAACTTTGGTATTCCCCAAACTAGAGATAGGATTTTTATTTTTGGTAGTCAATTTGACAGTAAAGATATTAGAAGTTTTGACTTAGAAAGATTTTCCGTATTTTTAACTAATAATGATAAAAGTCTTTTGCCAGTGGCAGAGGAAAAGATGGAAAACCTTATGTATCCTATTACCTATACTAAAAGCAAAAACTACAACTGGGGTATTGCTTATAAAAATCAAATGTACACCCAGTTTCTTTCCCCCTTACCAGATAATCAGCCAAGAAGAAAGCTTAAAGATATACTTCAAAATGAATTTGAAGTAGAAAAGCTATTTGATTTTACATCTGATACAATTGAGCGGATTAAAGAAAGTAAACTGGTAAATCGTTATTATAATGGGGTAGAAATATTATACAACCAAGGTGGTGGAGCACGTCTTGGATATACTATCTTCGGTACTAATGGCATCGCATCGACACTTACAGCTTCGACATCCCGGCACTACGAACGATACAAAGTGGGCGATAAATTTAGACGCTTAACCAATGTTGAGTATGCCAGAATCATGGGATTTACCGATAACTGGTGTCGGGTTGCAAGAATTTACGACCAATATGCATTATTTGGTAATGCAGTAGTTCCAGCTTGTGTAGAGTGGGTGTGTAAAAGAATTGGTCAGAGAAACTTTGAATTAAATAAACAGATGTGGCAACAACTGACATTATCTCTCTGAGAGAAAAGCATCCTACTAAATGCAAGTGCTAACCCTGCCATTACTCAAGATTGAAGCTCGAAACTTCGGGCGAGAAGTAAGTGCAACACCGATTGCCGATCTCTATGGAATAACAGATGGCAAAAAAGTAGGAACCTACGTTGAGGTTGTGTTTAATCAATATCTAGCTCTCAAGTATTTATACAGTCTTGGTAATGCGGCTAGTGGAATAGATTTTCCAGAGCTAGAAGTTGATTTAAAGGTAACATCAATTAGACAGCCGCAGTCTTCTTGTCCATACCGAAGTGCTAGTCAGAAGGTATATGGAC
>JALYGX010000548.1 GCA_030776905.1 Cyanobacteriota bacterium
ATGTAGAAGTGCTTGATAACAAGGGAAGCAGCACAAACAACGCTGCGCCTAAACTGACAAGCATATGAGTCCTCAATCCGGCTGACTTACCTGTGGCTTGGCGATTCCAGCCAATCGCCCCTCCAACCAGGAGTGCCATCGTTAGTCTAAAGCTTAAACCTAGCCAATCATCAGCACGGATGAAAACTGCATATGTTGGCGGTAGTGCTGATAAAACCACTTACTAAACCTCTGTAAAAAGTATGAATTATTGGGTGAGTCCTAGGATAGATTTTTTAGCTCAGAGGTTGAAAAGTAATAGGCTTTTTTCTATTTTGTGAGAAGGAAGCGATCGCCCTTGGCTTCTAGGTACTAGGCTTGCGGTCTCTTGGGCAGTGCTTTGCGATCGCCAGCAGGAAAACATAAGCTCAACTTACCATGACACAGATATTACTGGTCGATGATGAAGAGGCATTGCGGGCAAGTCTCAGCTATGCGTTAATCAAAGAAGGCTATCAAGTAACAACGGCGGCGGATGGACAGACAGCTCTCAAACTGTTCCACAAGCAAGTGCCCGACGTGATTATTTTAGATTTGATGCTACCGGGAATCAGTGGGATGGAATTGTGCTGGCGCATCCGAGCCTTTTCTAACGTACCTATCTTGATGCTGACAGCAAAAGACCAAGACATTGACAAAGTTTGGGGATTAGAAGCGGGTGCAGATGACTATATCACCAAACCGTTCAATACTCGCGAACTTTTAGCACGGATAAAAGCTGTGTTACGCGGTCGCGCTGTTGGTCAAGCTTAACCCAACAACTCTACATTTTTGATGGAGTAAAAGTAAGGGAGTTAGTTACAATTCGTATTCGCTGGAATTCAATTTATCGAAAACTCTTAGTTACCTACCTAGCGCTCACTGCACTAGGGACATCTCTCCTGGCAAGCTATCTGTTGTTATCTTTCCATGCCTACTTCATGAGGACGAGGCAGGCAGATTTAAATAACTGGGCAAGTGCCTTAAGTGAGAGCGTAGCTGATGCCTTGGAGGAAAACAATCTTGATCGCGTAGAACTGTTAGTGCAACGCTACGGTGCACCGGAAACTATCACTCTGCGCGTCTTTGCACCGGATGGTCACCTACTGTCCACTTCCTCCCCCGATATAGACCGACAAATAACCTCCTGGCTCGATGTTCCCGGAGTGAGAGAAGGGCTTCAAAATAAGCCAATACAAGGGAAGGCAAAAGGTGTCCTATCAAATGATGACCGATTGTACGCGGCACAACCGTTATTCCGTAATGGTCGCCTGCTGGGCGTCCTGCGGATGTCCTTAACACTCGAACAGTTTCAGCGTCAGTTTCGGATCGTCATTTTCACCATTTTAGGAACCCTTAGCCTGACACTATTGCTTTGTGCCTTTATTAGCGAACGGCTTGCCCGCAACATAGCACGACCAATTCAGGCGATGCGGAACTTTGCAATCCAAGTGGGGAGCGGTCATTTAGGTGAAAAGCTGAACATTCATCAAAAAGATGAACTCGGTCAATTAGCCACTGAGTTGAACCGGATGAGCGAACGGCTGGATTCACTGGATAAGGAACGACGGGCATTCCTAGCTAATGTGTCTCACGAGTTACGTACTCCCGTCAGCAACGTCCACGTCACCCTAGAAGCCCTGGAAAGTGGAGCCGATGAGGAACCGGAACTGCGGGGGCGTTTTATCCGGACAGCATTGGACGAGACAACCAGGCTGTCGCGCCTGATTAAAGACTTACTGGATTTGGGACGACTAGAAGCAGGTGTCACACCCCTAGAACAGCAGCCTCTGAACCTGGGAGATTTGATTAATCGCGCAGTACGAGCAGTAGAATCTCGAATGCGTGCCAAAGGTATAGGCATCACTGTAGAGGTTCCTGCCGTTCAGATCCAGGGAGATCCAGAACGACTGTTGCAAGCTTTTCTGAACGTATTGGATAACGCCATTAAGCACTCACCACCGGATTCTCAGGTCTTTGTCTCTGGAAAGATAGAAGCGGTTCGGGTTACTGTGGAAATTTGCGATCGCGGTTCCGGTATCAGCGAGAGCGATTTACCCCACATTTTTGAACAATTTTATACTGCCGACCCCTCGCGCCAAGGGAGTGGAACTGGCTTGGGACTCGCCATTGCACGGCGCATTGTGGAAGCACATGGCGGTAAGATTACGGCAAACAGTACAGGTGTAGGCATGGGAGCAACCTTTACCATTTACCTTCCCCTCAACGCACCCTCTTGATTGAAAATGTAGTGAGTTTGCCCTTGCATTGGCAAACTGATGAAAACTGGATGCATTGTCCGGTAAATTAGTTTAACCCAGCATTTACCCGAAGTGGCTCAATAAACGTTAAATTGTATAGCGATCTTTAAGAAGCTACCACGTTCAGAAGACAAGCTTATGCCAACTCATTTCTGTACCTCTCAAATCGCCAGACTTGCTGCTTTAGCAGGTCTTGCCAGTCTAAGTGCCCTGAGCAGCCTTCCTGCTACTGCTCGGATGGACACGAATCAACCTGCAAGTAACACGCCAAGCCAACAACTTCCCCTGAAGGCAAATTCCGGTGTCAGTCTGATCGCTCAGGTTGGCGCGAGAAGTATTGCTGACGAGTTAAGAGTTGCTAATGATGCCTTCTCTACCCTCAACGCTGCCGTAGGAGCAGCAGGACTCACGCAAGCTTTGGCAGGAAGAGGACCATTCACAGTCTTCGCGCCTACAGATGAAGCCTTCCGCAAGCTGCCCGCAGGCACTGTGCAAAGCCTCCTCAGACCAGAAAATAGAGGTAAATTAGCCCAAATTTTGACCTACCACGTCGTATCTGGAGATATTAACTCTTTTAGTTTGAGACCGGGTTCTGTTGTGCGTTTGACAACACTAGAAGGCAGACCCCTAACCGTCCGAGTGACTAATGCCAGCGAAATCTTCGTCAATGGCGCTAAAGTCATTTTGGCGGATATCCCTGCCCGTAATGGAACGATTCACGGGATTAGTTCAGTTTTGTTGCCCTAGAACATCGATTCAGTAGTCACATCTGAGCGTAGAGCTGATGGGGAGAATATTATTAAAAACTCTCCCCTAATTCCTAATAGTCCAGCAACTCACCTACGACAACTGGCTCAACCAGAAACTGACATCAACAGCCAGTTTCTCACCAAGCTGGAGCAACTGGCATAACTGAGTGGTATCCCAATCGGTTTTTGAAGTTAGTTCCGCCGGTTTACCCTCATCATTCTGTTCAGAAATTAATTGAGCTTGAATTGCTAATTGGCACTGAGCTGCAAGGCGTGTCTGCAAACAGCTAAAGTAAAGTTCCTGGCAACGGTCGAGAGATAAGCCAAGGTGAAGCCTCTCGCCTAGCGCAATCAGACGCTCAACATAGCGAATATCGCCTTCGAGAGTATCTGGGTTAGCATCGTGCAGTAATTGCCAGAGCGATCGCAAAATTAACTTCTCTAATGTTTGCCTCGCTTGTGGAACTTTCAGATGGCAATGCAAATGGTTCGCTTCTGTCGCGATCGCTTCTAATTCTGTCAGATGGCTCAATAGCATTTGGCGATCGCTAATTTCCCGATCCAATGCCCGGATTGCCATAGTGCAGCGATTCGACAACGTAATCTCCGCCGCCACCTGCAACTCCTGCGGCACTGGCAACTCATCCCGATGAAACGCCATCAAGATGCCGTAGTTATCACGGTAGACCTGAGTATAGAGTTGATCTAAGCGTGTCAGGGTTTCATGACTCAGGAGCCGCATAATCCGGTGACGTTCCTCAGCAAACAAGTTTTGTAAGCTAAACGACTCGCCCCCAAATAGCTGCGTCATCTCCAAAATCATCTGAGCGGCACTGCCTTGTTTTAAGCTGTCAAACAACTTATCTTTCAACTGACTATAGGCACGCCGTCCGGCAAACGGTTGAATGCAGCAGTGGAAATCCCAGCCTCCCAAATGCAGCACAGCAAATACTAAATGACTACTTTCCCAAGTAATCTCCGAAAGCAACCGCACCTGTCCCACGGCGAGAGTCAGCGATCCCAAGCGTTGCCGTTGGTAATCTAGCTGCTGGGCTTCATAGCAGTAAACCTTGGTAGGATGCGGAATAACGCAGGAAAGTTGACTGGATTCGGCTTCTTGCTTCTTGACTCGTGACTCTTGCTTGCCAACCAAGGAACTAATGGCATAGTACGCCGTAACTTGCTTGAAGCTAATCTGAGCAGATACCACCAAATGCCGATAAACTTCACCCCCATGTCTGAAGAACTCAACATTACTGGGTGCATTGTTGAGGCGTCGCAGAAAGCTTTTTTCTAGCTGAACCCCGGCAACTTCACCCGCCAGTTCCAGCGCACGGGCGGCGTAGCGCAGTATCTGCACCCCTTCGGGACGAGAAATTTCCTCAAAGAACCAGCCGCAACTGGTATACATCAGCAGGGCGTGACGCTGCATTTCCAGTAGGCGCAAAGCGTCTAACTGTTCGGCTGGCGTAAGTCGGCGCTTGCGATGCCGCATGAGAAATTGCTCAACATTCGCCGCCGAGCGATCGCGGATTACCTGGATATATTCATCCCGTGCCTGCCAGGGATCGATGAAAAACTTGCGCCCCGTTTCTTCATAAACCTTAATTAACTTATCCCGCAGCCAGTCTAGAGAATCCCGCAACGGACGCCGCCACTTCTGATGCCACACGCCACCACCGCCACAGCCACAGTCATCCTGCCAACGGTCAACTCCGTGGGCACAACTCCAAGCGGTTACGGGTTTTAGCACCACTTCCCATGTCGGTGGATTGATGCTGAGGTAGTGGGCATAGTTGGTTACCGTCCAGCCTCGGTGAGGAAACTCCTGGGTAAACGCAAAGGCGAGACATTTCTCTGTCCCGCCTTTGTGATGCCCGAAGGTTTCCCCATCTGTTGCTACGGAAATTAGCTGTGCAGGTCGATGATCCCCGCGCACCGCTTGACCTAAACGCCCTCCAAAGTGCTGGGAATTGCTCAGGACTTCATTAAAGCCCATATCTCGCGAGATTGGGCCGTCGTAGAAAAAGATATCGATGTATTTGCCATCACCCAGGAAACACCGATAAGGGCGCGTGGGATCAATCTGACCTCCCCCGACTTCCAGCCATTGAGTTACAGGTTGTTCATCATCGGGGATCGTTCGACAGCGTTCGGCTTGTGAAGGAGCAAGAATGGTAAATTTAATGCCTTCTGCAACTAAAGCTTCCAGGGTTGCGTAATCTACAGCGGTTTCTGCCAGCCAAATTCCTTCGGGATCGCGACCGAACCGGGAGCGGAAATCTGCTTTGCCCCAGCGGATTTGGGTGTATTTGTCTCGCTCGTTGGCGAGGGGCATGATGATGTGGTTGTAAACTTGGGCGATCGCATTTCCGTGACCTA
>JALYGX010000549.1 GCA_030776905.1 Cyanobacteriota bacterium
GCAGATGTTGACTACCCCTGAGTTATCCTTGACGGGACCAGAAGCGGAGGCTCTAGCTGACCTGGATTCTGAACTCCAGGCACGGAAGATCTCAAGCTATCGCAAAATGTCTACCTACCAAAGTCACGGTCGCAGTCGTAGTCATGGTCATGCTGACCTTTTCTATAGATTCCGCCGGGGACCGATAGTCGGTGACATCACGCAACAACAGGTAGATGCGATCGCCAACTCTACCGATCATTACCTTTCAAGTAGTGGTGCGATATCCAGTGCTATTCATCGTGCCGCTGGCCCTAAACTTCTAGAAGAATGTACAAGCCTGATACCCTGTGACACGGGTAAAGCCAAGATTACTCGTGGTCATAACCTCCCAGCCCAGTGGGTGATTCATACGGTTTGCCCAGTCTGGAAGGGCGGCAATCAGGGAGAGGAGCAACTGCTGGCTCAATGTTACCGTAATTGCTTGGAGCTGGCAGTGCTGCACTCTATACGAACCATCGCTTTCCCAACTATTGGCACAGGAGCGTTGGGTTTTCCGGTGGAACGAGCTGCTGCTATTGCTCTCCAGGAAACCAGTCGTTTTCTTTTGAGTAATAGCTCTATCGGAGAGGTAATCTTTGTTTGCTTCGATGAACAGACTCGGCAGCACTTCCATGCTGAATTTTGGAAAATTGCTGGATGGTGATGAGGAGGACGTGGGGAGTTGAACAACCCTCCCCACGTCCTAGCAACTACACCTTAACGGGTGTTCGATAATCGCTGCTTTCTTCAACGCCCATCGGTGACGAAGCTTCTTGATTAGTAATCAGACGTGCCCCACGCTTGCGAGTGAAGTAGTTCCAGCCCCACTGAATCAGCACTAACAACTTGTTGTCAAACTCAATTAAAAAGAAGATGTGAATAAAAATCCATGTGAGCCAAGCTGGGAAACCGGCAAACTTCATAAACCGCAAATCGACAACTGCTGCATTTCGTCCAATCACGGCTAAGTTACCGTAGTCAGCATAGCGGAAGGTAGGCGGTGTCTCTCCTTTAAGCTGCTTTTGAATTAAACGAGCCACATACTGCCCTTCTTGCATTGCAACTGGTGCCACTCCCGGCAATGGTTTGCCATCTTGGTGAGCGTAATTTGCCAAGTCACCAATCACAAAAATATTGGGATGTCCCGGCACGCTTAAGTCTGGTGCTACCATCACTCGTCCGGCGCGATCGAGTTCTACCCCAGTGGCTTTGAATAGCACCTCTCCCATTCCAGAGGCTTTCATCCCCGCCGCCCACAAGACAGTCTGTGCCGGAATTTCTTCGGTTTGGTCGCCTTGACGGATGGTAACGATATTGTCTTCGATATTGGTAACGAGAGTCTTCGTCTGCACGGTGACTCCCAAACGCTCCAGGGAGGCTTTGGCTTTTTCCGACAATTCCGGTGGGTAAGGCGGCAAAACCCGATCCAGACCTTCCAGCAGTAAGATTCTTGTTTCCGATGTGTCGATGTTGCGGAAGTCGTCCTTTAAGGTGCTGTAGGCAAGTTCTGACAATGCCCCGGCTAATTCAACACCTGTAGGACCACCCCCCACTATCACAAAGGTTAACCAGGCACGACGCTTTTCTGGGTCAGTTTCTTTTTCTGCTGCTTCAAAGGCAAGAAAGATGCGACGCCGCATTTCTAGGGCATCTTCTACGGTTTTTAAGCCGGGAGCTTTCGGTGCCCATTGGTCGTTGCCGAAGTAATGGTGGCTAACACCCGTGGCGACGATCAGCGAGTCGTAAGTTAGTTCTTTGTTTTGCAGTTTGACTGTTTTCTGTTCGGGGTCAATCCCAGTCACTTCCCCCATCAGCACTTCTGTGTTTTTCTGGCGGCTTAGTACTGCTCGTAAGGGCGAGGAAATATCACCAGCCGATAAGCCACCCGTTGCCACCTGGTAAAGCAGTGGCTGAAATAGATGAAAGTTTCGTTTATCAATCAGCGTGACTTTTACAGGAGCTTTTGCGAGAGCTTTTGCGGCATAAAGCCCACCAAATCCGCCGCCAACGATGACAACATGGTGCTGAGACTGATTTTTGGGTTCATTTAACATAAGAATTTTTCCTCTATTGATTTCCTCAACGAGCAATTGAGAAGGGCTTACTCTGTCAACTTTGACCGACCACCATTTTACATAAAGCTATGTTAATAATCACAAACTTTAAGTATCAAGGAATACGTGTTAAGCTATGATGAATTTTTTCTGTTTGGCTAAAATAGCTGGACGTACATAGGACTATCGAGCAAGCCTCCTGTGAGATCGTGTAGAAGTTCTCAAGCAGACCGAGCAACTTCATTGCTGAATGCTCTGAACGGTTGAACCAGCAATAGGCTGAGAGTTTTGCCCAGATGCAATCAGAGGAACTGCAACTGCACTTGCCACTAAAGTTAGCCCTACCATAGCTGCGTGAAGAATGTCAGATTTACTCAAGCGCATTGTTAGTTCTCCGGTTTTGTAGTTAGCTAAATCGATGCTCGCGGATAGTGTGAGTGGTAATCCACTGCCTTGGTGTAGATTTAGACAGAGGTTTTCCCAAAAGAGTTCAAAGTTTGATGGAAATCAACGTTAAATATGGGCACGTTTTTCTCCTCCATCACTCCGGCTTCTAAATCTTTGGTATGACAGATAATAAAAATATTTGGATGAACTAAGATGATGTAACCTTTATTGCCAATTTCCAGTACGCTGAGGCAGAGCTTCGATAAATCGGACAGCTGCGATCGCTCCATTCATCAAGTTTGGCGGCTGGTAGGGACGCAACTGCAAGAACTCATTCACGGCAAGTTTGGCTTCTTCCATACTTTTCACTAGTCTTACAGGTGGCAACGGCTGATGTTCGCACCATCGTTTTACCCGTATTTCTTGGCGATCATAGTGGCGTTCAAAGGCAAATGCTACTAACGGTACACCAACCGCCATACATTCATAAAAGGTGTTGTAACCTGCACCTCCTACTACCACATTGGCGGCTGGGAGACATTCGATTCCAGGCCAATGAAATACCCACAACTCAGGAGGACAGTGTTCAGGAC
>JALYGX010000550.1 GCA_030776905.1 Cyanobacteriota bacterium
GAGGCGCTCCTGCCAATCAGGAACATTTCGGAGAGCTTCCTTTTGTCCTAGGTAGCCTTTAAGACAAATGGGGAGCGCATCTAGCGGTTTATCTAAAATTTTCTTAGCACCAAACTTATGGTTTTTCCGGAAAGGCATTGCATTCTTATGCATATATCGGTATACTTATATTAACGTATTGCTCAACCAAAATGCAGCGATGGAATTACAAGTTAAAACCGAATAAGGGGCAAGCTGCTCTGATGTTGGAGTGGCTTGTTACGCTTCGTATGCATCGCAACTACTGCCTGAGAGAACGATTGCAGGGGCGGGAAACAAACAACGCAAACATTGACACCTCAGTTGCATATACAAGGGGTGCTTATTGTGACCTGGAGACGCAAGTAGAGTATGGGGCTTACTCCCCTCTCAGTTGCCCCGTGGTAAAGCATGGCGTGATGTCTGTCGCAACCTTAACCAAAAATGACGGGGTTTGCTGGGACACTGCCAGCGGCATCCAGAGCAAGAGAACAACCCAACTCAGAAAAGAGAACCCCTATTACCAGCGGATTGACTCAGCTGTATTGCAGCGCAATTTAGCAAAGTTAGACGCGGCGTTTACTGGGTTTCGGAATAACAAGCGCGGTTTCCCCACGTTTCGCAAGGCATCCAACTTTAATAGCTTTGAGTACAAGCCAAATCGTTGCAAGTTTGACCGCAATCGGGTTTATTTGCCTGCGATCGGTTGGATGAGATTTTTCAATAGCCGTCCCATCCCAACAGGTACCAAAACTACTGTGACGGTGTTGAAAAGGGGAACCGACTGGTACATCAGCGTGTTGGTTGATGTTCCTGTTGATTTACCAGAAATTAGAGCGCCGAAATCGATTGTTGGTATTGATGTCGGGATAAACAAGTTGGTATCCCTGTCAGATGGCAGTTTTATTGAAAATCGGAAGACAGCGACTAACCCCAGGACGGCGAGACGGCTTGCAATGAGGCAACGCGCCATTAGCCGAAAGGTCAAAGGATCGGCTAATCGGAAGAAAGCCTCCCTCAAAGTTGCTCGGATGCAGCACAAGCTAAGCCAGAAGCGCGACGGGTACAACTGGCAGGTTGCAAACAAGATTATCAAGACGGCTGACGCGGTTGCACATGAGAACTTGAATATCAAGAACATGGTCAAACGGGCTAAGCCCAAGCATGACGGTAAGGGAGGTTACAAACGAAACGGGGCATCTGCCAAAACTGGATTGAACAAAAGAATTCTCGATTGTGGCTGGGGCGATATCTTCCAGAAAGTTGCCTGGTTAGCGGCAAAGTCTGGTAAGCCAATATTTAAAGTCAATCCCCGCCATACCTCCCAACAATGCCCCAAGTGTAACCACACAGAGAAAGGCAACCGAGAGGGAGAGAAGTTCATGTGTCGCGCCTGTGGTTATGCTGAACACGCCGATACGGGAGCCTCTCGAAAAATAGCCAAGAAAAGCGGTTTATCATTTCCGCGTAATCAAAAAAGACTACCTGCGGACAGCGGGAAAGTAATGCCTTGGAAGATATCGTCACCGTTGGGTGAGGAGTCCAGGAACCTTAATTTATCGGAACAGAATCAATCTGCTAGAAGATGGGAAGGCTTATCCATTCGGGGCAGTACTGTGCTGAGAAAAAAGGATACCGGAAGCAATATTAAAGAAACTTTCGGAGAATCCCCTCGCCTTTAGGCAGGGGAGTCGTCAACATTATCAAGATTGCCAGAGATTTTGAGAATTTATAGACCTGTGTAGGCAGGTTTTGTTTGTGTACCTAAACGTCAGCCTGGGTACGCCTCCGTGCATGATGATTAATATTCACTGGACAGACTTCTTGCATAAATGGCAAACAAGAAGGCGATAAGTATTACAGCTAAGTAAGAAAAACCCGCTTTGGATACAGATTCTCTTAACGCGAGTACGTAACGAAGCATAACAGTTTATCTTCTCCCTCAGCCGTTTACACTTACACACTCAGCACTCAGCAGTTTCAAGATAGGGCAAATGAGCTATGTCATCTCAACCCGACCGACCTCTCAGAATTGAAGTCTCAGTCAAAGCGTCACATCCGGAGTTGCTGGAAGGTCTAGATGTCTGGTTGCGCTTAGGTTTGCTCAATCAGGGTCAGGTGAAGCGGTTAAGTCAAACGTATTTAACCTGTCGTTTGCCAGAACTAGTCGTTGCTGCAACCATACCGGAACCTCAGATTACGGCATCATCAAGCGACTGGGAGGTCGATACCCCCCTAGTGGGGACTCCTAAACAGTCGCCTTTAACCCAGATGTGGTACTCGCTGAGGGACGAACTAAGCGTTCGGTGGCTGCTATTCTTGGGTGTCTTTCTAGTGGTTGTCTCTTCTGGAGTCCTAGCCGCTACTCAATGGCGAAATTTTCCGGCTGCCGGACAGTATGGCGTGTTGTGGGCATACACGGTCATTTTCTGGGTTGGAAGTTTCTGGGCCAGTCAGCAAAGGAATTTGCAGTTAACGGCTCAGACGTTACGGCTGATAACACTTTTGCTAGTGCCTGTAAACTTTTGGGCGATGGATAGCTTTGGCTTGTGGCGAAATCCTGGGGGATGGGTTGTTATTGCGATCGCAGCTATTACCCTAACTACTATTACACTGCTCCATCAAGAAATTAGAGATAATTCCTCATCCCTGGCTTCTAGTGCCACGCTACTGTTATGGCTGAGTTACCTGCACTGGGGCTGGCACTGGTCGGGATTTCCCCTAATCGCCGTTTATTTAGGCATGGTGGGAACTGCGATTCTCTTGCCAAAACGTTTAATGCTCCCTCAAACGCTTCACGAGCAGGCAGCAGACGAATCTTTAACCCCGCTACAGCCAGACATTCAACCTAACCCTCCGATTGGTAGTTCTATAGTTATTTACGCTCTAACGGTACTGCTGGGACGAGCAATTTTTGTAATTCAGTTGCCCATCGCCCAATTAGGGTTAGCGATTGGTATTTGTGGTTGGCTGTTTGCGCGGCTGGGACAGTCGCCACAGACAACACCACAATCAGCTTCCTTTAAGTCCCAAATTTGGGAAGGAATTGGGGGAGGTTTATTACTAATTGGCTGGCTAGTTTCGGTAGGAGAGAAGGTTCCCTGGCAAGCCAGTATCGTCAGTGGACTGGGTTTATGGTTTTTTGCAAGTCGTTTGCAGCGGTTTTGGTTGCCTCGCGACCTGATTGCCTTTTTTTCAGTTGGCTTGCAGGCGCATTGGTTAGTTTGGCGATTGCTACCTGGGGGATGGCAGCAAGAGGCGATCGCATTTTTTACCCAACTCACTCATTCTCAAAATGTCCCTTGGGCATTACTGAGTATAGGGCTATTTCCCTATGCGATCGCGATGGTGGTGCTAACCGATTGGATTTATGGCGCTCATAACGCTAAGTTGGCTCGTGAAGCAGAGCAACTAGCGTTCTGGTTTGGCTTCGTGCTGACCTTAGTTAGTTTAACGAGTCCCAGCCTGCGATCGCTCAATCTATTTTTATCAACTGTCACCTTAGCGACTGTAACTGTTCGATGGTCACCCACCCGCACGGATTTAGTCTATTTAACCCATATAACGGGATTGCTGACCCTAGCGTCAGTAATTGATTGGCTATTGCCCAAATTGAGCCAACCCGCTTGGGCAGGCATTTTACTAGTGGCAATGGTCATTGAATGGGGCTTCAGCCTCAGCCGTCGCTTAATTCCCAATTCCCCATTCCCCATTCTCCATTCCCCCATTTCGTTACGCAGTGCATGGCATCTCGGCTTTGCGCTATCGGGGTTAAGTTATGTCTTGCTGTTCAACGATGCTTATCCCTCTGGAACAATTTTCACCTCTGTAACTCAGGAATCAGGGCTATTGTGGCTGGTGACACCATTAGCACTCACGGGGGTGGCTAGTCTCACGGGTGAACCGCGACGAACGCAAGCAGCATGGTTTAGTGTTGCCGCTTTGACTGTAGCGCAAGCCCTAACCCTAGGAGTGCCAGGAACCCGATTAGTGAGTTTGGGAATTGCTACTGGGTTGATGTGGGTTAATACACGCTATTTAAAACAGTTAGCGGCGGCTGTCACGAGTGTGGGATTTGCTCTGATATTCGCCTGGATACTTCTATGGGAAGGTATTCCACAATTAATGCGATTCTCAACGAATTGGTTTTTAGTAGTTGCGATCGCAATTCTTGTTTTATGGCTCCTACGCACCTTACTCCAGCAACGCCCTGGTACGCTACCTGCCTTGTATGCTCAAGCGTGTGATAACTGGGCAATTAGCTTGTGCTGCTTTGAGTTAGTGATGCTAACGCTTCAGAGCGGGGTAAGTTATATAGGAAGTATTTCTCAGGACTGGCAGTACTTAGCAGCGTCTGCCATCATTAGCAGTGCAATTGTCTATCGTTGCTGGCAACAACCCAACAATACAGGAGTTTATAGCCTTAGCTGGGCCGTTGAAATCGTCTTTGCAGAAGCGATTTGGCTAGCTGGGGGTTCAGCGTTGGAACTGGCAACTGCCAACATTATCCTGGGATTGATCACACTGTTGGTTGGTGATGTTTGGGGGATAAAACACCGTCGCCCTATTCCCTTGAGCAGTGTTGAGATATTACCGTTACTCTATGCTCTGTTGGGTATTGCCTTGCGCCTCAGTTACTTTACCAGTTGGACGGGCTTACTAACTCTGGGTGCAGCGTTAACAGGGATTGGTGTTGGGCGTCGTCAGAGGGGATGGAAACCACTTACCTATTTTTCCCTGGCAGGTATCTCTGTAGCCTGGTACGAACTGGTGATTTACCAGATGCTCCAAGCAAGGGGGGGAAGTCCTGCCGATGGCTTCACCATTTTGGCAATTGTAGCAACCGCGATCGCTATTCTTTATCGCTTATTAGCTTGGTTTTGGCAATCCCGTACCAGTGAGCCATTATTCAGCCTGAGTGTAGCAGAAATCAAAATTACGGCTCATATCCACTGGGTAATGGGCAGTCTGCTAATGGTGCTGGCAGCACAAAGTGCTATAGAAACAACGGCACGCCTGACAGTTATTGGAGTTACAGTAAGTTTGATTCTTGCTACTTATGCCTTGCTACAAGGACGCAGCTATCTAGAGGAGAGAGACAATGAGCAACAAAGAAGACTCAGAACTTCCCCCTCTGCCTCCCCTGCTCTCCTTAATGACTGGTGGGTATATTTAGGATTAAGTGAAGTAGCTGGAACGGGTGTTTATGCTCGGTTGATGTGGACTCACCTGAGTGTGTTAGATTCCTGGAGAGCCATTATTGCCTGTGGTTTAGCTTACGGGATGTACGAGCTACCTTGGCATAAATGGGGATGGCGTCGAACTCCTTGGCGACGTGCTGCCCTTGTCTTCCCAGCACTTGCCGTCTTAGCAACAACACAGGTTATCTCTGATGCTAGTTTGTTGGTGGTGGCGGGATTCTATATTTGGATTGCCCAACGCCGCTCGAATCTACGATTCACCTATATTAGTGTGGCGTTGATTGATTGGGCGATCGCACGTTGGTTTGACCGTCTCCACTTAACTGATGCCCTATGGTACACCACGCTGATTGGGTTATCACTGCTGTATGTTGCTCAATTCGATGCAGATTTAAAACGCCCTGAACAGCGACAGCTGCGTCACTACCTGCGCCTAGTAGGAAGTGGTGTTATTTGCTTAGTAGCTCTGTTTTATCATCAAGACACCGGATTAATTCCTGGACTCATCCCTGGAATTATCAGCATCATTTCAATTTTTGCCGGATTGCTATTGCGAGTACGGGCTTTTCTTTTGGTTGGCACGGCTACTTTTTTACTAACAGTGTTTTATCAGTTAGTTGTGCTGATAAAACGCTACCCATTCTTTAAGTGGGTAGTTGGTTTGGTTGCTGGCATCATCTTTATTGGAATGGCAGCTAACTTTGAAAACCGCCGTGAGCAAATCACTTCGGTGTTCCGCAACAGCCGCAATGAATTAGGAGCTTGGGAATGATACCCTTTCACTTGCTCCTTGAAGATTTGCCTTTTGAAGGGTTGCCTCCTGGAAATTTATATCAACCAGGTTTTTATTAGATAAATCCACAGCTTTGAGGCTGGCTCCTTGAAAGTTTGCTTCTTTTAACGTTGCACCCACTAGCTTGACCTCCTGAAGATTTACCTTTCGGAGGTTAGCTCTCAAAAAGTAGGCTTCCTGTCAGAATTTTACCGGGTCGTGACGAAGCGCAAAAGGTTTTGAAAATTCTTAATCAGGTTTTGCAGATTCTGAGTCATGTTTTGGAAACCCTGAGTTATGTACTGCCAAAGTTCAAAGGGGCTAAGACCTAATACTAATTGCAAGAGTATCAAGATAGCGGCGAGTCCAATAGCCGCAATAATGGTAGCTTTCACCACCCTAATTAGTAGGGTTAAGGCTAGCCAGGACATAAGCAAGGTGAGAATTACAATAATCAGGGTGGCAATTGTAATAATCACTTCTACTGGCATGGCGAGGCTTCAATAATTTTGAGGTCTAATGCTGAAGTTTTTTTGATATATGCCAGTATTCCTATTGGGAAATTTCTCATCTTGAGGCAGACATCAGCTTGCCTGTGCTACTGGCAAACAAAACTTCCTGCCTTGCCCATTGATCTGCTGCCACAATATCATCTAAGGAAGGATTGGAGCAGTTATCGGAGGAATGGCGATCGCACGCATACTCGATACAACGCGCAATATCCAAATATCCAATTTTCTCGTCTAGAAATAGCGCCACTGCCTGTTCGTTGGCTGCATTCAATACGGCTGGCATCGAACCCCCCGCACGACCTGCGGCATACGCTAGCTGCATACACGGATACTTTTGATGGTCGGGTTCTCTGAAGGTCAAACTCCCAGCTTTCACTAAATCTAGCTGTTCCCAATCGGTATAGATGCGATCGGGCCAAGATAAAGCATACAGTAGAGGCAAGCGCATATCTGGCCAACCTAGTTGGGCTAAAACTGAGGTATCTTGCAACTCAATTAGGGAGTGAATGATGCTCTGGGGATGGATAACGATGTCAATGTTGTCATAATCCATGCCAAACAGGAAGTGAGCCTCAATGACTTCCAGACCTTTATTCATCAGGGTGGCGGAATCTACCGTAATCTTACGCCCCATCGACCAGTTAGGATGTTTCAGGGCGTCGGCAACAGTGACTTGCGGTAACTTCTCCACAGGCCAATCTCGGAAAGCACCGCCAGATGCGGTCAATAGAATCCGCCGTAAGCCCCCGACAGGAACGCCTTGGAGGCACTGAAAGATAGCAGAATGCTCTGAGTCAGCAGGTAGCAGTTTAACGCCATATTTTTCAACCAACGGCAGTACCACTGGTCCCCCAGCAATTAGGGTTTCCTTATTCGCTAGAGCAATATCTTTACCTGCTTCGATGGCGGCAATTGTCGGCAACAAACCTGCACAACCAACAATACCCGTGACAACGGTTTGGGCATCGCCATAACGGGCGACTTCTGCAACCCCAGCTTCTCCAGCTAGTAAGATGGGTTGAGGGTCGAGGTCTGCAATAGCCTCTTTGAGTTCTGGCAATTTCTCTTCTGCACAGATAGCTGCGATACTGGGTCGAAATTGCCGAATCTGAGCAGCCAACATCTCAACATTACGCCCTGCTGCCAATCCCACAAGCCGGAATTTGTCGGGGTACTGAGTAAGAATATCTAAGGTTTGAGTGCCGATGGAGCCGGTAGAGCCGAGGAGAGTAATCGCTTTCACAATGGTTTAAGAATTACACGTCACTCCACTATAAAATTCTTTGGTCAGACTTAGATAAGGGAGATAACTAGAATGGGATCTAGCACTGCCATTCTGACGACATCTTTTTATAGGTTAAAGGGGCAGTAACCTGGATTCATGAAACCTTCAGCTTACTTGTCACCCCGTCAGGTGAGGGCTTTTAGGGTCTCGTGACAACTACCTGCAATCCATCCCCCCTATCAAACAAGCGTCAGTACATCCCTAATGTGCCAGATGTAGAGGAAAGTAATAGATAGCCTACATCTAGAGAAACGCTGTCAGGACTAGGATGAAAAAAGTTTTGTTGTCGAGTCTGTTAGTACTCTTGCTGCCAGTGGCAGCTTGCTCGCCGAAACAAGCTGGAAATTCAGCAACTTCCGGTCAGACAGAGGCAAAACCTCTAGACATGGGTGCAATCCCAGACCAAGATCCGCAAAAGTTGCAGCGCCAGTATGCTAAGTTAGCCGCCTATCTAGAGAAGGAACTGGGTGTGCCAGTAAGATACAAACCTGTTACCGACTACACCGCAGCAGTTACAGCGTTCAAGGTGGGGGATT
>JALYGX010000551.1 GCA_030776905.1 Cyanobacteriota bacterium
TTGCCATCAACCTGATTAAGAACATGATGCGTGGTTCTCAACCAGGCAACAATTACATTTACGGCAGCCACATCTTTTCTCTATACGATTGGGGAAAAGATGGAGGATTTCAGGGACTGGTAGGAGCCGATGGAAAACGGCTTGTCAGTTATTATGCCTTTCGGATGGGTATCCGCGCTTTACAAGGGGGTCGTTCCACTTTTTTGACCTCAACGAGTAATGCCGATTTAACGGCAATTACAACTCAAGATTCCAGTAGAAATATTTATCTACTCGTTGCCAACAGTGGGCAAAAATCTTACACCCTGGACACCAATCTCTCTAAGTTGATGACTAAGGGAACTGGCACGATGTGGGAATTCAGTTCGCAGGTGATGGACAAGATTGTGAGCAATCCAGTTCTGGATAACGGTCATGCTATTTCGACTATCCCCGCGAAGGCAGCGATTTTAATCAAGTTTCAAAAAAACTAACTAATAGCCCTTGCTAGGGACGTACCTTAGAGCGCCCTACCCAAAACTCAATGCAACATCACAACGCGATCGCTTATTTTCTAATTGGGATAAGCTGGCGATCGCTTCCTCATCCAAACAGCAAGAACACCCAAAAATAATAACCCCATAACTCCAGCGATCGGATTCCCATCAACGCCCGTAATCCAGGGAGAAACTCGATCGGAATATTGCACTAATTTCCCCACATTAAGAATGTAGTAGCCCCAGACAAGACCCGCATGAATACCAATAGGTAAACCTAGCAGTTCCCCAGAGGAACGCTTTGCCCAAACCAGTGTCAATCCCAATAGCAACAAACCTGGAAATGCCGGGAATGTGCGAATCATTTCTGCCAATGGCTTGAGAAAGTGCGATACGGCAAAAATAATTGCATCAGCCCAGAGGGACGCTTTGAAACTATAATCCCGTTGCAACTCATCCAATAACCAGCCTCGGAACACCAACTCTTCCGCCAAACCAATGCCGATCGCGCTAACTAATCCTTCTAAAATTATCTGTGGCAGTACCGCTGGAGGCGTTTGAAATTTCACCCAACCCAGCAATCCCTCTAACGCGAACAGACTAAAGGTAAACAATAAACCAATACTTAATCCTTTAAGCAGATTTAGACCGTTTTGTCGCGTTCCTGCCAAGCCATATCGCTTGAGTAACTGGGGTTGCTGATGGACTCTTTTACCCCAAAAAAACTGAAGTAATAACAAAAAATCCCCGAACAATAGCCCCATCGTTAAGATAGTTACCACGTTCGGGTCGCGACCCAACAAATAAATTGGCGCTGCTACTGGCAGCCAGACTAACAGCAAACTTAAAAGAAATATGCCCAGCCGCAAAGGGGCTGGGTATCGAGCTAATTTAGCGAGGTTAGGTTTCAAAAATTTCGGTTTTATTCAGTTGGTAAACAACCAGAAATAGTTTTTGAAGCAGTATTGGGACTTGAGGCGCTGCCCAACCCCGTTCCCAATTACACTAAATCCTAACCCCTTACTCATCCGGTTCGATTGTGCTGGTCAAACCGTGATTTTTCAAGGTCTCACAGTAGAACTCCGCGTGCTCTTGAGCACAGGTAATCACCAAAGCTATGCCCGACATATGAGCTTCCATCATGATGCTGACGGCTTGAGGCTGAGTCAGACTCGCCACTGTCGCCATCAATGTCTGCACCACATGCTCCATTGAATTGAAGTCATCATTATGGAGCAAAACGCGGTAGCGAGGCGCGATTTTACGAACTGTTGAACGCTTCTCAATGGTTTCGACAGACACTGTTTTACTCTCTCTAGTTCAGGTGTTTACACTGAATTCCCAGTGGTACAGGGAACTATCTTAGCCTTTACTTTATATTACTAAACATTATCTATCCCACTACCGTCCCCAGATTTATCCGTGGGGATTCTCTAGCTCCCAGTGCCTCATCCTTACTGTCAGACCTTTGGTGAAGAGCGTCGAGTCACTTCGGTAATCTCTAGTGCCTCTAGCTATCTCCGGCTCTCCTAGGTCGCTAAAATATAAAAGTTAAAGTTACTTAACATTTTCCGTGACTACACAGGCAATCCCAGAGGCTACCCCAATACCAGGTACTTACTGGCAGTGGCGGGGGCAATCTATTTACTATGTACAAGCTGGTGAAAAGCAATCAGGACGCCCGCCCTTACTATTAGTTCACGGCTTTGGGGCATCCACAGACCACTGGCGTAAAAACATTGCCGAACTGAAAAATGATTTTGAAGTTTGGGCAATTGACCTCTTGGGGTTCGGACGTTCAGCCAAACCGGATTGGCAGTACGGGGGCGACTTGTGGCGCGACCAATTGCATGACTTCATCACTGATGTCATTGGTCAGCCTGCCGTGTTAGCGGGAAACTCTTTAGGAGGCTATTCCGCGCTATGTGTCGCTGCCCAACGTCCTGCTGCTGCTGTCGGTGTCGTTTTGCTAAACAGTGCGGGTCCTTTTACCGATACCAAGGTTCCAACTCAACCCGATCCTCTGCAAAAATTTGTGGGTGACCTCAGTCGCTCAGTTTTGCTGCAACCCTGGACAAGTTTTCTTTTATTTCAGTACGTGCGGCAACGCTGGATGATTCGCAAAACGCTCTCCCAGGTTTATCTCGACCAAAGTGCTGTTACAGACCAGTTGGTAGAGGAAATTTATCGCCCCTCCTGCGATGCGGGTGCTCATAAAGTCTTTGCTTCAGTCTTCAAGTCGCCTCAAGGAGAAAACATTGATGTACTGCTCAAGCAGCTAACTTGTCCGCTATTGCTGTTATGGGGAGAAGCCGACCCCTGGATGCGGGCAAGAGAACGGGGGGCAAAGTTCCGTCAATACTATCCTCAGTTGACAGAACACTATCTCAAGGCGGGACACTGTCCCCATGATGAAGTGCCAGAACAGGTGAATGCTATCCTCCGGGACTGGGCATTAGCGATCGCAAACCATTAGCGTTTTGTCCTCATCAAGTCCGTTGGCATCATTCTTGCCTGATGGGGCATAGTCCTCCTGGTAGGGTTTGAACCTATAGGAATAGGAAATCCTCTATGCTCCTTCAGGCAAGTTTGGATGGAGAACAGGCATGAGGACAAACCCTGACCCGTATCATAAGAAAGGGGTCAGCTCGGAACTTTTTGGCATGAGTATAGTTTGGGAACTCGATTTTTACTCGCGTCCGATTTTGGACGAAAATCAAAAAAAGATATGGGAAGTCTTAATATGCGAAAGTCCTTTAGATACGCACCAGCCAGATAAAGAGCTGTTTCAATACGCTCAGTTTTGTCCCAATCAGCAGGTCAATTCCCTTTGGTTGAGTACTGCCATAGAAGAAGCGATCGCTCAAAGCAAACAAAGTCCCCAAAAAATCCGCTTCTTTCGTCGCCAGATGAGCAATATGATCGTCAAAGCGTGCGAAGAAGTAGGCATCCCCGCCCAACCCAGTCGGCGCACTTATACCATTGCTCGCTGGCTGCAACAACGGACACAGGACTTCTATCCCCAGCAGCCAGGGTATCAACCCCTAGCTGATGCTCCGTCGTTTGTTCGTTACCAGCCCCAAGCGCCTCAACCTTTACCCGATGCCTTGGAGGGACAAAAGTGGGCGTTTGTCACGTTGGAAGCCGCGGCATTTGCAGAAATGGACGAGTGGGAGATTGAGTTTGGTGAAGCCTTTCCCCTCTCAATGATGGGGCTTGCCCCCGATACTCGAATTCCCGGCATTATTATATTCTCTTCTAGATCGACACCTCTGGCAGGCTGGATGTCCGGCTTAGAGCTTGCCTTCGTAACATTTGAGAATGAGCCAGCAGGAAGATTGTTACTAGAAACAGGCGCTAATGATAGCTGGATTCTCGCTAATATCAAAGACCCTCAAACCCTGGCTGAAGCCAAAGGATTTGAGTTAGCCAAGGAAAAAGCTGACATGGTGCATTTTATCGCCGTGCAGTCTAGCCCAACCTCAGAAGCCTTTGCCGGATTTTGGCTGTTGCAAGAGATATGATTTAATCCCCAATTCTTAGGACAACCTCGGACATCAAAGGTCATCATGTACGCCATCAAGCTAGAACTCAAACTAAATAACCTGATGGCTAATTCCAAGCTCGCTGACGCTGTTAGCAACTTAGGCTTGTACGAATTTCGTCGCCAACTGACTTATAAGCAGCCGATGTTCGGCACTAAGTTAGAGTTGGTAGACCGATGGTTTCCGTCCTCGAAGACCTGTTCGGACTGCGGACATATCCAACCGATGAAGTTAAGCGATAGGGTGTTCCACTGTCAAGGGTGCGGTGCGGTTAAGTGTCGTGATTTCAATGCCTCACTAAACCTAGAAAACGCACCCCCCAATCAAGTACGGGCGGCTCGCTCGGAATTGACGCCTGCGGACAAGAAGCAGCCGACTGCCTTGGACGAAGCAGGAAGTAAACCTCAATCTCCGGCTATGTCTGGATTTGTATAAGTTTTATGGAGCAGTTAAAGTAGCGCTTGGTATGTCATTAGTCATTAGTCATTGGTAACGAGTCAACTAACAAAAGACAAATGACAAAGGACAACTGACAAAGGACGAATGACAAAGGACAACTGACAAATGACCAATAAAGATTTACCGCCAGCGCAGCACGCCGAACAGCTATTAAAGCTAGCCCTTAAGTCAGGGGCGCAGCACGCCGAGGTGTATCAGTCGCGATCGCTGTCTCGACCCGTTTTTTTTGAAGCGAACCGCCTTAAGCAACTGGAAAGCAGTCAATCCGAAGGTGCAGCACTACGCCTTTGGCGAGATGGGCGTCCGGGACTGGCGGTTGCCTATGGTCCAGCGGAACCGCAGGATTTAGTAGATCGGGCGCTGGCGATGACGCAGCTAAACGAACCAGAACTCGTAGAACTTGCCGAGGCACGCACTGATCGCTATCCTGACTTAGGAGAGACGATGCCCGTAGATGCACTGGTTGAAATGGGCAAGGAAGCGATCGCTCAGATTCGCGACGCCTACCTGGAAGTCCTCTGCGATGCTGAGTTGGAATGCGATGAAGAAACAATCCGCTTGGTCAACTCTAATGGGTTAGATTGCCATTACACAGATACGACACTTAGCTGTTCTCTGGGGGCAGAATGGGTGCGGGGCGAGGACTTTTTGAGTGTTTATGATGGTCAGACTCAGCGAGGGACGCTGACGAGCGAGAATGTTGTACAAAGCATTTTACAACGCCTGAGCTGGGCAAAAGAAAACGTCTCCCCTCCTAGGAGTCGCGTGCCAGTTCTACTCACGGCGAAGGCGGCTGATTTGCTCTGGGATACGGTTCAGGCAGCGCTGAATGGCAAACAGGTGCTGGAGGGAGCATCCCCTTGGAGCGCTCGCCTAGCTCAAGTTGTTACTTCAGAAACCCTAACGCTTTCTCAGCAACCGGATGCAGGTCCCTATAGCTGCCCCTTCGATGATGAAGGCACGCCTACCCAGCCCCTATTATTTATTAGAGAAGGGCAATTACTGCAATTTTATTGCGATCGCACGACCGGAAGATTGTTAGGTACGGGCACGACAGGCAGCGGATTTCGCCCTGGCATGGGTAGCTATCCCACCCCAGGCTTGGTCAACTTGCTGATTCAACCCGGAAAAGGCTCGCTGTGCGACTTAATCGAGCAGTTGGATGAAGGACTGGTAGTCGATCAGTTACTCGGAGGCGGAGCTGATATATCAGGTGACTTTTCTGTCAACGTTGAACTGGGCTATCGGGTTAGGAAAGGACAGATTATTGGTCGAGTCAAAGACACAATGATTGCGGGTAATGTCTATAAAGTTCTTAAGCAGCTACTAGCACTGGGAGGCGACGCCGACTGGAATGGACCTTGCTATACACCATCCTTA
>JALYGX010000552.1 GCA_030776905.1 Cyanobacteriota bacterium
CAAAGGCATAGTTGGCGGGAGTAATTAGAACGTTCCGGAAGACTGTATTGGAGATTTCACCAATTGTCAGCCCGTTAAAGGGGGCGATATTCGCTAAAACATTAACACCAAAGGCGGCAAGGATAGCCGTCAGGTTAAGGACTTGCCTAAGAATGTCTCTATCAAAGAACTTAGTAGATTGTTTCATGACTCAGCCGAGCCTTCAACTCGGCTCAAGAACTCATTTAACACCTGCATAAATTGTTCTGTTTCCTCCAGATGAGACCTATGAGAACTTTGCTCAAATAGTACCCACTCAGACCCCGCAATTTCCTGGTGAACTGTCTCAACGCAAGCAGGTGTAACTTCATCGTAGCGACCGGAGACTACTAGTGTCGGATCGAGGTAGAAGTGCAAGGAGTGATAGCGGTTGTCAAATGAGTCGAGTACGAGCATCTATAGTCCTGACTCCTAAAAACGAGATGTATTCCACCCAACAGAGAACCGCTATATAAGACACCTTACAGTGAAAGCTTTCGATAGGTATGACTTGTGCATGAGTTAGAAATGATTTTTGATTTTGGCGGGTAAGATGAGCGAAAGTTTTAGGATTAGGTCATGAAAAAGCGATCGCTTCAAGCCTCTCTACAAGGTATCGAACAAGCAAAAAAATCTATTATTCACAATTGTTTAACTCAGAGGTCTTTAGCCAAGGAGCTAGGAATTACTCGCCAACCTGTTGGGAAATTCTTCCGAGGTAAGCCAGTTGACCGAAATTTATTTGTCAGAATTTGCGACAGGCTAGATCTAGAGTGGGAAGAGGTCATCGCTGAACCTCCTAACGACTTGAAGCTAGTTGAGGAAGATCAAAACCTTTACCTTGACATAGAAGCCTTAGTGCAGGAGGTCCGCGAAAAAGTAAAAGTCACCACTCAACAACGCTGCGGTACGATGCGAGTGCTGGACATGACTCAGCCCATCGGATTAGGTGACATTTACACCGATGTCAACATTCTGAAGAAAATTACTGGGCGCAGGCGGCTGGAAATTGCTGAATTGCTGCAAGGCTTTGACCCAGAATTAGACAACTTTGACCGCTGTGGACTGGGTAGAGTTACTGAGAAACGTGCCTCAGGTCTAGAAGTCGTAAAAGATTACCCTAAACTGATGATTTTGGGCAAACCTGGGTCAGGAAAAACCACTTTTTTGAAGTATCTGGCTATTCAGTGCAGCTCTGGGGATTTTCTGGATAATCTCGTTCCCATTTTTATCACCCTCAGAGACTTTGCTGAGGCAAAAAATCAACCAAGTTGCCTTGAATTTATTGCTCAACTACTTTCAAATGTAGGTGTAACCGAAACCCAAACCACTAAAATAATCGAGCAAGGCAGAGCTTTGATTTTACTCGATGGGTTGGATGAAATAAAAGAAGAGGATGCCAGTTGGCTGATTAAGGAAATCCAGCATTTTTCTGACCAGTATCATACGAATCAGTTTATTGTTACCTGCCGAATTGCCGCACGGGAGTATACCTTTGAAAAATTCACAGAGGTAGAAGTTACCGATTTTAACTCCAAGCAAATTAAAGCATTTGCCAACAAGTGGTTTCAAGCCAAAGAATCAGATACAGCTGAGCGATTTCTCCAACAGCTACAGTCCAATCTACCGATTAAAGAACTCGCCACCAATCCTTTGTTATTGACCCTGCTGTGCATAGAATTTGAAGACGCAGGGGACTTCCCCGCTGATCGTGCAGAACTTTACAAGCGAGGCATTACTACCTTATTGAGAAAGTGGGATGCCAAACGCGGAATTGTGCGCGATACGATCTACAAAAAGCTATCGGTGCAGCGCAAGAAAGATTTACTCAGTCAGATTGCGCTAATAACATTTGAGCGCAAGGATTACTTTTTTAAGCAGAGAGATGTCGAGCGTTATATTGCTGAATATATCCGCAACTTACCCGATGCTCAAACCGACCCAGAAGGCTTGCAGTTCGATAGTGAGGTAGTGCTGAAATCGATAGAGGCACAGCATGGATTATTGGTAGAGCGAGCTAGGGGCATTTACTCATTTTCCCATTTGACCTTTCAAGAGTATTTTACCGTTAGAAAGATTGTTACTGGGGCTGACCCACAGGCATTGGAAAAGGCGTTGCAAAACTTGGTTTGTCATATCACAGAGACACGCTGGCGGGAAGTATTTTTATTAGCTGTGGGGATGTTACAACCTGCTGATTACTTGTTACAGTTGATGAAACAGCAAGCTGATACTTTTGTTGCGGGTGACGAGCAGTTGCAGAAGTTTCTAACTTGGGTAAACGAGAAATCTCTTTTGGTCGAGGTTCCCTACAAGTCAGCGGCAGTTCGAGCTTTTTACATTAACCTTACCCTTGACCATCATTCTCCGGGTGAGTCGGCTCATGACCGTTACTCTGAGCTAATACGTGCTCTTGACAATCAACTCTATATGCTGGTTATGCTGGGGAGTCTCAGGGCACTGGAAGTCGGTCTTGATGATACCGTTGTCTTGGCTTATGATCGCGCCCTTGAGCTTGATGAAAGCCATTCTCCCTATGCATTTAAAGGGGCATTCTTACTAGCCTGCGAACGGGCTGCTAACCTTGAGCCAAAACTCGGACAAGCTCTGCAAGAACTTAAGGAGCAGCTACCTGACCTCAACGGTGATGAGTGGAAATTTAAGCAATGGTGGCAAGGGAATGGTCGGGTTTGGACGGAACAATTAAGAGAGGTAATGATTCAATATCGCAATGTCGGGCACGATTGGGAATTTAGCCAGCAGCAGAAGGAAGTGCTAAAGCAGTATTACAATGCAAATCTAGTGCTAGTGGATTGCCTGAATAGCGATTGCTATGTAAACCGCGAGGTGCGATCGCAGATCGAGAAAACGTTGTTATTGCCTGTGGCAGACATCGAACCGTGTCAGTAAACAATAAGGGAGAGCAGGAGAAAGCCTATAGATGAAGCTGGGTCAGGAGTGTGTTTTTTCCAGGTTGTATATTTCTCTAGGCAAAGTATGTTATCACCTTGCGTGCCTTCTCTCGTCGGGTATAGGTGTATCTTTTTAAGTCTCCCTAACTTCCGTAAAGATTACTGTATAAATAGTACAAACCTTAAAAACTCACTCTAGTTCTTAGGTTACCGAGAAGTAGTGTTGAAGCATATAGGTTAATCAGCAACTTCAACTCTAAGATAAGAAAACATTAGCATCAGGGTGTGTCAGGTAAGTTGCAAAAGTCCTCCTGCTACCACAATGAGAGAGAAAGACATCAGCTATGAAAAAAGTATTCTTTTTATTGGGTGAACTCGATGACGATGACATCGATTGGATGGTCACTACGGGTCGTCGAGAGGAAGTTGTGGCTGGCACTGTCCTGATTCAGGAAGGTCAGCCGATTGATACGCTGCACATCCTCCTAGAGGGCACGTTGTCCGTTTCTGTTGCTGCCTTGGAAGGCAAAACCATCGCTCGCTTAACCAGTGGCGCAGTTGTGGGGGAAATGTCCTTCGCTGATGCTCGACCTCCCGCAGCAACGGTTCAGGCTGTGGAAAATTCCCTTGTCTTATCGATACCCCGGCATCAACTTGTGGAAAAACTGAAAAAGGATGAAGGGTTTGCCTCGCGTTTTTATCGAGCGATCGCGATTTTTCTTTCCACCCGGCTCCGGGGTACAGTTAGATATCTCGGTTATGCCAAAGCTCAATCGATGGGTGAAGATAGTAGCTCAGAGGATTTATCTCCCGAAATGCTCGATAACGTTCCGCTAGCCAAAGCCAGATTTGACTGGTTGCTCAGACGCTTAAAAACCAGTGATTACGCAGCCATTCCAGAGTAAAACTACAAGGGAGGGGCGCAATAGTTTTGCAGTTGAAGGTAATTAGTCTTCCTTAGTCTCAAACTATTCGCGGAGAAACCAGATTTTATCCCTGGTTGTGAGCCTTAAGTTCATGAAATTTCGTTCGTGTTCGCTTGTACCCTTAGCAGGATCTTGACCCTGAGCATTTCTTTACCTCTCTGGGAACATTTCCGCCCATATTCCATCTACAAAGGCAGAGGTAAGTCTTATTTTGCCTTGACCAACTTCAGAAATTTTTGAGATGGTGCACAATGTCTAATGGGATTCGCTGGCAGTCTGGAACTGCAACAATGATGGCGCTGGCAATAACGGCTGGTGCGATCGCTCCCTTGTTTAGTTCAAAAGTCTCTCTAGCTCAGAATCGTTTCCCAAATCCATCACCAAATAACGCCCCTTCAGAGCGCTTGGATGTCTTTGTTCCCACAGGAACAACCATTGCCGTCGGGTTTGACGAAGCTGAAAAAATTGTCCTCACCCCACAGGAAACCAAGTCATTGACCCTCCGAGTTGCAAGAGCCGTCACAAATAGTAACGGCACTGTCTTGATTCCTGTAGGGAGTCAGCTTATTGGTCAGTTGCAACCAGCTACCGGCGGCTCTCAATTTGTGGTGAAGGAACTCATTATCCGCCCCGGACGGCGCTTCGAGCAACGATATTCTATCAATGCTACTTCTAGTGTTGTGACTCGCACCGAACAAATTAGCAAGGGAGCTGATGTCCGTGGCATCTTAAAAGGAGCCGCTATTGGTGCAGCAGCCGGAGCAGCCCTCGGCGTTTTGACGGGAGATCATGCGATCGCAACAGAAGAATTGCTGGGTGGTGCGGGCTTAGGCGCTGTGGGTGGGCTAGTGTTGAACCGACGAAAAGTTGATGTCGTGGTTGTTCGCCCCAATGAAGACTTAACCGTCAAGTTAGACTCTGAACTCGCGTTACGCTAGTCTTTCCTTACTACAACACCTCTCCTAAATCAAGGTTTATTGCATAAAATAACTGCCTCTAAGTCAGCAAAAGTGCAAAAGAGGCAGCAAGGAATTTATGTAATTTTCCTAATCAAAACTTTCCGTTCTCTAAGGTGGCTAGAGACCGGGATTCTCTTCCTTTTCCACCTTGGGCACGATATCAGGACGCTCTTTGTTTTCCCAACCCACGGGACGCTTAGAGTTGTACCAAGCAATTGAGCCAATGGTTACAGCAGCAATAAA
>JALYGX010000553.1 GCA_030776905.1 Cyanobacteriota bacterium
ATCGCTTGAGCGCGGGTTTGAGTTTTCATAGTCCCAAGCATTTTAGCTAGATAATTTAAGAATCGTTGCCTTCAATTATCAGGGATGAAGATAGACCGTCACGGTCAAGCCAAGGTTCTCACCCAAAACACAATGTATGTATTCGGAATTAATACCCTAACTTGCTCAAAATATGATTTCATACGTCGGTAAATGTCTGAAAGCAGCAGCGCAACGCTATCGCACTTAGCTTTTAGGGGGGGGATGTCACTTGCAGCAGGGTATGGTCAAAATCAGTTGGTGATGGAGAGGGCAAGGGAGACAAGGGGGACAAGGAGGAGTTTTCCTTCCAACCAACTACTGATGACCACACCCTGCTGCAAACTGCTTTATTCCCAAAGTTGGATTCATGCCACCCTTCAAGAGCAAACCCCACAAAGTTTTCTAGTATTAAAGAATAGCCTTTCAATTTTTCACAATCGTTTTTTTATCCTCACTCTCAATACTTTTTACAATTATGTCTCTAAACCCTCAACAAGAAAAAATCCTGAAAGCTTTTGTGACCGCCCTTGAAAAGCAAGATGAATCTTTGCCAGCGGGACTACAAAAGCAGCTCAATGCCATCGGTCAGAACTTGGAAGCTAGGGTTGTGGAACTACCTACCATCGCAGCCAGCCTGCCTTCTTTAAATCAGGGTTACCAGGTAGCTCTATCTGATACACAAACGGACAAAGGCGAGCAAGGCGCAATACTCGTTTCTACGAATCAGGATCGCAGCGCCAAACTTCGCGAACACGCTGCCCAAATTCTCACAGATTCAGACCCAGTTCAAGCCGCTCAGCGCTCCCAATATCGAGGGTTAGGGCAAATTGCTACAAACCCACTCAAGCGCTTCTTTGGCAGGGGTTAGGAAAGAAACAACAGAGTTTGCCACTTTGGATCTCGCAAACTCTTCAATTGGCGGCTGTAGTACATTACAGCCGCTTCATGTTTGGTCATACAGTAAACCTCCCTCCAACCTCCGACCGCTGGCAACTAACCGGAACGGGCGATCTGCGCTTCGCAGCAGCGCTTCGCTATCGCTTCTGCGTTAGCTCCCTCGACATTGCGCTTTAAGCGTTTGACCGTGGAATCCTACCGAGCTATCCTCTAGCGCGTCTCACGGCTTGATATTGAGGGAGTAGGCTTGCCTCAACTGACTACCAGAGATTGACCGGAAGGGCGATTGCTTTTTGTATTCAGTCGAGAACAAGTCAATTATCGAAGTTAATGTAATTTTGTACAGACTCCACAGAGCCAAGAAAGTGAGACTGGTTATGAGGCTGCTTTGTTCGACCAGAGTCGAAGCATAGACCATCGCGATAGTTATCGCGACGGCTACTGCCATCACAACTCGCCCCGTCCAATTGTTATTAGAAATCAATTGCTGCAAATCTGTCTTTAAGTAGTACTTTGGTCGTTGCATTCATTCCCCTCTCTTCCCTTCGTTCAAGTTTTCTTTTCACCACCACTCCTAACGGACTGTCTGCATATTTTTGCCATGCGCGCCTTGGCACTACTGCCTTTACCTTCAATTCGGCTTGTTCTAACGAGTCTACTAAATCGCTCTCTACGTTTTGCAGCACAAGGTTTGCTCTATGTCTGTCACTCCGCCTGGTAATAGCTTTCTGCAAAGTAATTGCGTGACGAGAATGACTACCGCGTTCCCCATAAGTATTGCGGCAATCTTTCTCATAGCTCAAGAGTTTCTTCTCTTGTGGTGTTCTTCGTTTCTTCATTTCAAAATTTAAAGAAAAATTCATCGGGTGCAAGTCAGTCGCCAGCTTCCTAATTTTATCCGGACGGGCGATCAGACCGCGCTAGCTCCCAACGGCTGACTCTCCAACATGGTCAGTGAACCCGACAGAGCGCTGGCAACTTAGGACAACTCGCTTTACGTTTACAGGGCTATTGGCTCAAGGAACGTATTGGCTGAGCATGACTTGCTTCAATTTGCTTCTGTTCCACTTGATTATCTCAACCAACCCCTAAGCATAGTTGAAACGTAGCTGACTAGCCCTAAAACAGCACTAATGAGGAAGATGTTCTCCCTCATTTCACTTTGATTAAATCTATAGCTTGAGGAGCGACCGCGACTGCCTGCACGATCACGCTCTAAATCATAAATGACTTTCTCTACATACCATCTCTCAGACTTTCCAGGGTACTTATCTTTCGCTTGATTGAGTAGCCGTTTAGCCAACCCTTTGTTGCCTTTTACTGCTTCTAACAGGCTTCGGTCTATGTCACCTGGGTTGCTTGATTGATTCAAGAGCAAAGCAATGATCAAACCAATTAACACAAGCAGGAAGACTATTTGGAATGGTTTCATAGCTTATACCAATTTAATGTGAAGTTGCCGAGAATCCAGATGGCTGAAAACCTTGTCAATTAAAAAATCCATTCTGTGCAGCTTCCTGGAAAATTGGTATAACAAGTGCAACTTTAGCTGGAGGGGTATTTACCACTGTTAAGCTCAAAGCGGCTCCAGTAGTTACAACGGCTAATCTCTGTAAGATATTTTTAGTCATGTCTCAAAAACCAGAACATAATTAGCCTTCAACTGTTACTCAAGTTAAAAATCAAAAAGTTATGCATATTGATACAAAAGTTTATCCTTAGTGCTAATACCAAACTAACTCCCAGCACGATGCTGGGTTCAATATTTAGCCCCCTAAATCGCCTCCTATGACATTGCCCCTACTTCATCTTTCGTAAGAAAGAAAGCACCTTAGATATGAGTCCAAGGTGCTTGAAGTGTCTTTGCAAATATCCTCTAACCTGGCTTGTAATTAACCTCACTCCCTTCAATGCCCGTAACTTTAGCAACACTCATTACATTTGAAGGCTCTCCAAAAGCTGCTCTAGTCAAGCGATTAATCACAGGTTCCAAACCTTGACCTTTGTTGTAGCTTTCGTTATCCATGCCCTCTACAGCCT
>JALYGX010000554.1 GCA_030776905.1 Cyanobacteriota bacterium
GGCGATCGCACTCAACCAGGCAGATACAGCTTTACAGAAGAAGATTGCTTACGCTCAACGGTTTGCTGCTCAAAACGTCATCAAGGAAGAAAATTTAGTCTATACCAGTGAAACAGATTTGCTCGATCAAGAGCTAGAGCGGTCAGACCAAATTGATGCGGAATGGCGACGACGTTTAGAATCGGGTTCCTAATTCAGACACCCTCTGAGAAGACACAGGGAATTCTTTAGTCAATCTCTCCCCCTCCCTGTTTCCCTGTGTCCTCTTCCCATCCCCTACCTCTAGTGAATCCGAGCAAGGGAAGCATTTTGGTAATAGTGATCCAAAATCCGCTGGTAGTTGACGCCCTGAGCCGCTAAGTTGTGCGCTCCCCACTGACTTAAACCCAAGCCGTGACCAAAACCACGACCATTCACTTGGAAACCATCGCTAGTTGGGTTAACGACGAAAAGTGTACTTTTAAGACCGAGGGCGCTGCGTAAATCGTTGCCACTGATACGCCTCGTTGAGCGATCGCCTTTAACAATCATCGTAATCACACGTCCCTGAGGCGTTGTACGCTCTGGTGTCATCGAAATTACGTTACCCACACCAGAAATCAGACGGCTGAGTTGACTGCGGGAAAAGTCTTTTGTCCATTCGTAGACAGGTGCCCCCTGATCGTAGTCAGCAACGCCTCGCAGGTAGGGTAAGGGTTGTTTCCAAACATCTTCCACATTTTCCGTATGTCCCCCTGAAGAGGAGTGGAAGACTGCCAGAATCACCTTGCCGCTATAAATCATTACTTGCCCAGCCGTAGCATTTACAGCCGTATACGTTCCCGGAGCTTCGCTTTCCAGACCTTTGTAAACTTGCCACGTTGTTGTATCGCCAAGGTCATAGACGCTATTACCTGATGTAGAACTCTTATAGAGCGCGTAAGAGCGGGCAGCAACAGCCTGCGCCTTTAAGGCTTCTTGAGGCCAATTAGGGAACATTTCGGAGCCGAGAACGCTGTAGAGGTAATGTTCTAAGTTGACATGGTTGACAGCCGTTAGCCCCCCACGAGTTGGAACCAGTTGAGTGCGTCCCCGATACCAGCGATCGCCAATCCAAACAAATCCATCGCCAGTCGGCTCGATCCACAAGGTTTGTGATCGCCACTGCCCCAGCGCCACGTTACCGCCACCGCCTTGGGCGTTGAAGGCGTTCAATGGGTTGAGTTCTCCAACTTCCTGACCAGCACTATTGCGAATGATGGCTTTAGTAGAACTACCGACTTTCACTCGGCTGACACCTTCTTTAATCGCCACTCGCAGTTCCGTCGCTGCCTGAGCTGGACCCACTAGGACAATCCACAATAAAAAGGAGAGCCACCAATGACGCCCTCCTAGCACAATCATCTGCTTCAACATATATAAGAGAGAAACGGGCAAAGGCTTGGATGCCATGTTTAAAACTTCCTCAAAAAGGCGACTATTCTCGTTGTGGGGATGAACAGCGATTGAATCTCACTCAAAGCCGTTGTCAAATTAATTAGTTCAAGATCTTGAGTAAAAATCCGCCTGGATTGATTTTTCTTTTGCACAGTTGAACGTACCACTTCTCTCTGTCCAGGGTTTTACTTCTTCGGTTAGATGTCCTCGGATACATTTACCATCATTAGTACCCATTGCGTCAACACAAACTTCGATTTTGTTTCTGATGATCTAGAGGTAATCCTTGTTCCCGATTCCTGATTTCCGATTCCCTGTTCCTCTGCTGTGTACGATAGGGATGGGATGTGTTTCCCTTTCCCTGAATGAAGTTCAAGCGTAAATTTGTGCAAATTACGTTTTTAGGAACAAGCTCCGGAGTACCGACGCGATCGCGTAACGTTTCCAGCGTTGCTCTGCGTCTCCCCCAACGCGCAGAAGTCTGGCTGTTTGACTGTGGTGAAGGCACCCAACATCAGCTATTGCGCAGCGACCTCAAAGTTAGTCAGATTAGCCGGATTTTCATCACCCATATGCACGGTGATCACATCTATGGCTTGATGGGACTCTTGGCAAGCTGTGGTTTGGCGGGCAACACCGATCGCATTGATATCTATGGTCCAGCAGATTTAGAGAATTACCTCCGTGCTGGCAGAAAGTACTCCCAAACTCACTTTTCCTACCCCGTCCAGGTTCACCCGGTAAATCCAGGCGTCGTTTACGAAGACGAAGAATTTATCGTTAGCTGCCGTCCCCTCAAACATCGCGTTCCAGCTTTCGGCTATCGAGTGGAAGAAAAAGACCGACCAGGGCGCTTTGATGTAGAAAAAGCTACTGCACTGGGAATTCCCTCCGGACCCCTCTACGGAAAGCTCAAGCGGGGCGAAACGGTGACGTTACCTGATGGTCGTCAGATTCAAGGTTCCCAGTTGTGCGCCCAACCCGAAGTGGGTCGTAAAGTCGTTTATTGCACCGATACGGTCTACTGTGAGAACGCCGTGGAATTGGCACGAGATGCGGATGTGTTGATTCACGAAGCGACGTTTGCTCATCAAGATGCCCAGTTAGCCTTTGACCGCTTGCACTCTACCTCGACAATGGCAGCACAAGTTGCCTTGATTGCTGGGGTGAAGCAGTTGATTATGACTCATTTCAGTCCCCGTTATGCACCGGGAAATGCGATCATGCTGGATGACTTGCTGGAAGAAGCACGGGCAATTTTCCCGACTACAAAATTAGCCTATGATTTCTTGACTTACGATGTGCCTCGCCGTCTACCGCAAGCAGTGGTAAAGACTGAGGCTTAGAGAAATTCAGTTTTAGGAATTGGGATTTGTCAGTTTCCTCTGTATCGCCAATAAAAGTGACAGGATGTCGAGTCTGTCGCTTTCAGAGTTTTATGAATATGGTGTAAACTTATGTGAACAAAGTTAAAGATTAATCATTATGACAACCCAAATCGGATTCGGCAAGGTTCAACCGAAGAAGCAAACTGCAAAGAAAAACAAGGCAAAACGGGCGGAGGCTTCCAAGCAGTACAACGAGATGAAGAAATCCGGGCTGCCGGAGTTTAATATTTACGTCCGCATTCAGGGAGAGAAAAACTGGTTCCCCGCAGGTTCGATGACGGTAAATCGCAGCAATCAAATTAACCAAGCGATGTTTGAGCAAGAGGAAGAGTTGCTCAAAGGCGTTTTCCGTCTGTTCCCCAAACTCCGCAAACACCAAACCCAGTTAGAGTACGGTCATCGCTTGAAGGAATTTAATGATGAGCCAATTACGGTTGCGGTGCGTCCTGAAGCGACGGGAGGTAGCTTGATGCAAGCCGCGATCGCTACTGTGAAAGAGCGATTCTCTGCTTTAGTTAAGCGTAGTTAAAATGTCAGACTGTTTTTCAAGGGGGGTTAGCGTGACTCAAGGATTACGGTTAACCCTCTACAACCCTAGTAAATCTTCACCACAATAAGTAATAGTGGTTCATCGGGAGCGGTAGTAAATACCTGGGCAAACCCGAATCAGACCTGTAAGCGATCGCTAAAATACCCCAAAACTGAATTCTCTCCAGACCAGATTCTTCCAGATCACAGGTATTACTGCCCGATATCAGCGACAAACCACCTCATTAAAAGTAATTTAGTCGAATATCTGAAACGAAACACTACTCATGATTGCAACCGCAACTGCTACTAACCCTTTGTTAATCGGCAAAGGGCTACCCCAGTTTGAAGCTATTAAGCCAGAACACGTAGTGCCTGCAATGACGCAGCTACTGGCTGAACTAGACAAAGAACTTGCCACCTTAGAAGAAAAGGTAACGCCAACTTGGAGTGGTTTGGTAGAACCGCTAGACCACTTGGGCGAACGCCTGACTTGGAGTTGGGGAATAGTAGGGCATTTAATGGGCGTCAAGAATAGCCCTGAGCTGCGCGAAGCTTTTGAAACGGTGCAGCCTCAAGTCGTCCAATTCTCCAATAAACTCAACCAAAGCCAACCCCTCTACAAAGCTTTTAAAGCATTGCACGACGGCGAGGAGTGGAACAATTTGGAGCCAGCGCAAAAGCGGATTGTAGACGCTGCCATTCGTGATGCTGAACTTTCAGGTGTGGGTTTGGAAGGTGAGCAACGGGAACGCTTCAATGCAATTCAACTCGAACTTGCAGAACTTTCCACGAAGTTCTCCAACCACGTACTAGATGCCACCAAAGCATTTAGCATGAAGCTCACCAGCAAAGAAGATGTCGAGGGTCTACCGCCTAGCCTAACCAGTTTAGCGGCTCAGGCAGCGCGTGCGGCGGGAGAAGAGAACGCGACAGCCGAGGACGGACCTTGGTTAATTACCCTAGATTACCCCAGCTATGTCCCCTTCATGCAGCACAGCACTCGTCGGGACTTGCGGGAGAAGCTCTACAAAGCTTTTGTCAGCCGTGCCTCTACAGGTGAGTTGGACAATACCCCGTTAATAGAGCGCATTTTAGAGCTGCGTCAAGAAAAAGCAAAGCTACTAGGCTTTAACAGTTTTGCCGAATTGAGCCTTGCCAGTAAGATGGCTCCCAATGTTGAGGCTGTGGAGGCACTACTGGAGGAACTGCGTCGTGCTAGCTATGATGCGGCTTGTCAAGATTTGGAAGAACTGAAAGCGTTTGCTGCTGCCAAGGGTGCAGCAGACGCCCATGATTTGAAGCATTGGGATGTCAGCTTCTGGGCAGAGCGCCAACGGGAAGAAAAATTTGCCTTTAGTGCGGAAGAGTTGCGCCCTTACTTCCCTTTACCTCAAGTGTTAGATGGCTTATTTGGTCTTGTGAAGCGGTTGTTTGGCATTACCGTCACGGCGGCGGATGGACAAGCTCCCGTGTGGCATGAGGATGTCCGTTATTTTCAGATTGCTGACGAAACAGGTACACCTATTGCCAACTTCTATTTAGATCCCTATAGCCGTCCTGCCGAGAAGCGTGGCGGGGCTTGGATGGATGACTGTATTGGTCGTGCCAAGATTACTGAAGCGGGTCAATCCACTACACGCTTACCTGTAGCATATTTAGTGTGCAATCAAACGCCTCCGGTAGATGGTAAGCCGAGTTTGATGACCTTTAATGAAGTGGAAACTCTGTTCCACGAGTTTGGTCATGGCTTGCATCATATGCTGACGAAGGTGGATTATGCCGGGGCAGCAGGCATTAATAATGTGGAATGGGATGCGGTAGAGTTGCCCAGCCAGTTTATGGAAAACTGGTGCTATGACCGACCAACGTTGTTTGGCATGGCGAAGCATTATGAAACGCGTGAGCCTCTGCCAGAGCATTATTACCAGAAGCTACTAGCGGCACGTCATTACATGAGCGGTAGTGGGATGTTACGGCAGT
Source organism: Cyanobacteriota bacterium (assembly GCA_030776905.1). Taxonomy (GTDB): domain Bacteria; phylum Cyanobacteriota; class Cyanobacteriia; order Cyanobacteriales; family Coleofasciculaceae; genus CADCTM01. Next base: position 5,316 of record JALYGX010000554.1, read on the forward strand.
TGCACTTTAGCTCTGTTGACTTGGAATTGCACCACCGTTATGTTCCGGGTGGTAACGAAACTCCAGCCGATGTGCGCAACCGCCTTGCAAAAACCACAACAGTTTTGCCACCCCTACCAGAAGACGCCTTTTTATGCGCGTTCGGACATATCTTTGCTGGGGGCTATGCGGCGGGTTATTACAGCTACAAATGGGCTGAAGTTCTCAGTGCGGATGCTTTTGCGGCTTTTGAGGATGCTGGCTTAGACGATGAAAAAGCGATCGCATCCACAGGTAAGCGCTACCGTGATACGGTGTTAGCTCTAGGCGGTGGCTTGCATCCAATGGAAGTGTTTAAAGCATTCCGGGGACGCGAACCAAGTACCGCTCCTTTACTCAGACACAGCGGTTTAGTTGCTGCCTCTTAAAGCGACTAACGATCGCTAATTCTTAATGCTGGACAGAAATCATATCCGTCTGTCCAGCGTTTTGTCCAGATGCTA
>JALYGX010000555.1 GCA_030776905.1 Cyanobacteriota bacterium
CAGTAAATCTTTAATAAAGGCAGAGGTATCGTCAGCGTCTGGATCGTCTGGATCTAGCTCATTAAAATTTTGAAGGTCATCGTCATAGTCGCCGAACTCCTCCCTGGAGGGAGGATCTAGTTCATCCTCATCATCTAAGAAGCTCCCAGAATTCACTATTGCCGTTCTTGGAAATAGTGCGTCTTTCTTTTGTAAATCTGGGGGAGTTTCCGGCGGATCATCTATTGTAAACACTCCGTCGCGGTTCTGAGTGCCGTCATCAATATTTGTCAGGAAACCATCACATCCTGGGTGCAGATAGAGAACCGGCAGCGCCCAATACAACTGATTCGAGCCGTAAGCCGCAATTAATCCCTGCCGCGCTCGACTCAGGCTGAGATCGATGGGATAGCCTTGATTGAGGTTGCGGTAAAGCAATCGCGTTAGAGTTAGCGCCACCTCATCGGGAATCCGTTCTGCCATTGCCAGGACAGCCGGAATCCCTCGCTTAACCAGGGCTTCTGCTAGGTTTCGCTCTCTACCGTCTTCTAGAGCCTCTGAGGTGGCTGTGTAAACTCCGCGACAGGAGTTAAATACCGCTAGCTGGACGCCATTGTTCACCAGCAAGCCTGCCAAATCATCGCCGTTTAAGGTCTCAGTTAAACCTGTTTTGTCACTAACTAGGTAGACATCGCCGCCTGAGTCTCCTAGATTACTGTGTCCGGCGTAGTGGAAAACTTGATATTGACCTTGTTCCAGCGCTTGAGTCAGTCGTTCACGTCCCGGCTGCGCCAGAATTGTTAGTTGAATTGTCGGTGCTTCATGGGGAGAACGGCTCTTGAGTTCTTCTTGCAACTGACGCGCTTCTTGTGCCAACTCCAAGCTTTCCTGGTCGCTGGGACCTGAGATTACCATGAGAATTTTCAGGGGTTGGTGCCCTCTGGGCAGCGTATAAGCTGAACCGAGCCTCCCAGGACCCATCTGATAGCGGGAGAACGCCACATCGGTTCCCGTTGCCAAAGGGCGATCGCCTGCATGAAGCACTTCCCAAGGCAGGCGGGGTAAGCGTGCCCCTTTTATCCCCAGGCGTAGCCGCAAAACCGATCGCTGATTTTGGGCGATCGCTTGCGCCATCATCCAGCTATCTCGCAGGCTGCCATAAAACAGAGCATTGTAAAGTTGTTGACCCAGCGCCACTAAGTTCAGAGAGGATTGGCTGACTGGCTCATCCCATTCTGGTAAGAAAAAGATGTCTTCTCCAAAGGCAGCATTTCCCTGCAAGACGCCCAAAAGGGGGTCGTTCATCAACTGCCGCGCTTGAGCTAACCAATCCTCTACAGGCCAACGAACTTGCTCTTCTGCCAAGGGAACCCCAGGCGCAACTCGTTCGCTGCGCACCAGATATTCATCTCCCCCTAAGGGGGTCACAGAGATGTGAAATTCTTGTGCCACTGTTACTGGGTCACTCTTATTCAATAATTCTAAGGGCATTAGCTCTTTTAACAAGTTATGAAGATTCCGTATCTTTATCTACTTCTAGATTGATGGAATCGTCTGAAAGTTTCCAGGGCGGCTTGAAAACCAGGGCGGCTTGAAAAGGAGATGGAAACGAAACCTTGCTTTAGTGGGGAGGTTATGGGTGAAAACACGCCTCAGCCTCTGTGATCGTCTAAGTTTCAAATAAGTTAAGCAATTTATTCGGGATTTTTCCGGATAGTTAAGCCCACCTTGGAAGAGTGGAATGGTAGATGCACCCTGATTGACACTCCCTGGCTCACCGGTTTGAGCTGGGGATTTTTTTTGTACTCAGTTCGGGAGAGGAGAAAGCACCAAAGCTTCAAGAGGAGCAGGAGAGGAAAGCCCCTGAATTACATCCAAGGGCTTGAGAAACTAACTAGTCAAGTACCTTAAAGGACTTCACTTCCAGTACGGGACCAATCATGGCAAACGTCATGACATCCTCTCGCACCTGTCCTTCGACTTGTACTTTCAGATCTGATTTCTTTAACTCTGCCGGGGCGTCCTTAAGTTCATAGGTTTCCCCCTCCTCGGTAACCAGTGCCCAGGTTCCTGGACCGAATCCTTTACGTTCGATGACACCTTTGACTTTTATACTCATGCCGTTCGCTCCTCTCCTTTTGAGGCTAGATAGGCGAGTCCAAAGCAAAGTAGGGCATTGGCAACGAGGAATCCGCGAGCCAAAACGCCACTACCCAGCCACACCACGCTTGGCGACACCACAGCACTGACTGCCAAACAACTAGCCACGCCAAGAGCGCTGCCAATTGCCACCCACTTCCATTGCCTGTGACCTAGGAATAACGCCACCAAGATAAAGGGAATCAGCACGCTGGCAAAAATTGGGTTTAATGCACTACTGCCTTGAATACTGGAACCGAGTTCTGGGATAGAACTACCCATGACTCGGAACGGCCATTGAGGCAGGTCAAAGATATAAAAACCGCGCAGGAAAAACAATCCCGAACTCCCAGCCACTAACCCAGTCGCCAGGGACCAACTCCAGCCAAAGGGGAAGTAATTTCGCAGTAAAAAGGCAAGTAGATAAGAACCGATAACCATGCCGATTTTTGGCAGCAACATGATGGTGCCACCGTCAATCCAGAACCGGGGGTTGAGATAACCGTTGTCTCTTAGCCAGCGGAAGAAGTCGCGGAAGGTAATTTGACCGCGCACTGCCAGCTTAACAGCGGCTGCCGCATCTAGATGACCCGCTCCAAAGTGATTGAGAGGGTCTTCTTTAACCACTCGCGAGGATTGCTTCAAGATGTTCAGGATTTCATCCGGTTCTTTGACGCCTGCGGCTTTGACTAGAGCTGCAACCCCAGCAACGTGAGGTGCTGCCATACTCGTTCCCTGATAGCCTTCAAAGATGCTTTGCCCGCTTTCAGGGTCGATGGTTTCTTGCAAAATTTTCCCAGCTTCACTGCCACCAGGGGCTGAAAGATCCACACCAGCACCAAAGTTGGAGTAAGGAGCTTTGACACCCACAGAATCTAGTGCGGCGACACCAATGACATGAGGATAGCGGGCGGGGTAAGAGGCTGAGTTTTGGTTGGAGTTCCCAGCGGCTGCTATGACGACGACGCCTTTTTCGTGGGCATAGTTAATGGCGTCTTCCATGAGCTGGCTCTCACCAGCACCACCCAAGCTCATATTAATCACATCAGCGCCGTTGTCAACCGCATAGCGAATGGCTTCGGCAATATCGGCAACCGTACCGCCACCGCTAGCACCCAGTACCTTTAAAGGCATGAGGCTGGCTTCGTAAGCGATTCCCGCTACACCATAATTATTGTTGGTAGATTGAGCGATCGTTCCGGCAACATGAGTCCCGTGACCCGCATCATCCGAGGCATCGATCCTATCGTTAACGAAGTCGTAGCCTTTAACAAACTTGGTAGCTTTCAAATCGGGAACTTCGCTGATGCCAGTATCAATCACGGCGACGGTGACGCCACTTCCCTTGGTTTCGTCCCACGCTGATTCAACGTTGATGCTGCGCAGGTTCCACTGCTTGTCGTAATCGGGGTCGTTGGGAGCCTCAAAGGCTTGGTAAATGTAGTTGGGTTCGATAAATTCTGTGAACTTACCGATGCCCGCTTTTTTCAGCTTATCTATTGTTTTGCGATCGCCTTTGGCAATATATACGTGGTCAGCTTGTGAGAATTCGCTATTTAGCTGTGGTTCAAGGTTGTACGAACTCACCAGCAAATTCACTTCCTTATCAATTTCTGCGGCTGGGATATCTTCCCGGAAGTCCAGCACAATGGACTGAAATTCTCCCTGAGCCGCTAAACCTTTAAAGTTGAACAGGGCAAACCCCAGCCCAAAGACAAACAAACATACGATGAAAAACTTTCTCATAGCAACCCGCCCGCTGTCGCGCCAGTTTAATCACTACGATAACTTATACGCCTCTGTGGGGAGTCCAAAAGAGCGATCGCTCTTTTACGGGTCTTCATTTTATAGATAGGGCGATCGCTTTCTTTGAGAGCGGCTAGGAACTGACTCGATCGAAGCTAGACTAGACACTATTGGAAAGAAAAGCCGCTGTTGAGATTGACCTATGGACGTGGCTGCAATCTATTTGCCTCTTCCCCTTGAATTAACAGATGTGCTGCCTAGATTTGTCTTAGAACTCAAAGGAATTCTGTAGGCTTAATTATGGAACGTGGTTTACTTTGGTTACCTTTGCTGGTCGCATTTTTTTGGCTGGCTTGGGCAGGGTGGAACGAATATCAAAAGATTGAAGCCTATCGCAACTGGGCACAGCAGTTTGAGCGGGCAAAGTACGATATTTATGCAGTGCTGGGTCAAAAAAGTAGTGACTTAACCTGGGGAAAGCCGACACGCAAAGGTCCGATCGAACTAAAAACCTTTTCTCTAAAAAAGGTTAAAGCAATCCGCTTTCTGGTAGATGACAAAGTGGCTGACTTAGAGACAGTACCTACTAAAGGTCGTGCGATCGCTCTTGAATTCATCTTTTCAGAACCGACGGCTTCTATTAGAATCCCGTTTACTGAAATACCTCTCGCTGCACAGTGGGGAAAATACTTACAAAAAGAATTACAACGTTTGCGTCTGGAACCCGCTGATTAGCGTTGTAGTCAACCGTCAGGGGAGTGAACTTTCACCCAACAGAAAACTCAACCTCCCTACGGTTAACGGGTGAAGATATTTTCAATGATTTCCAAACAACCTATTGTTGCAATCTTCAGCCTACTAGGGCTGCTCAATGCCTGTTCTTCTCAGGTTAATCAATCTTCCTTAGCTGTTAGTGCTATCACTGATTGTCCAACAGAAACTGTCCCTTTATCAGTAACAACGTCAAAGGATAAGGGGTTTTACCATCGCTTTGACTATCACATCCGCAACATTGTGGCAGATGCTAGTCTTGTCCGGTTTCAAACGTCCAACTATGATTTTGTTTTCTGTCGCCGCAAAAATAGTTGGACAGTACGATCTGGAACGTTGCCTAAGGAATTTCAATCCCCTAAGGATGGCGCACAATACTACAAAGAACTGGCAAATCCACCCTTAAAAAAAATTGACTTCAATGGCAAGACTTATCAATATCGAGTCCTGCTTGAACCGAATCCTTTTTCAGGCAGTCAGACCAGAACCGAAGCCCAAAAAGTTATATTTGAGTTAATTACTCCTGATAAAAAGCAACCCCAGTATCAAACCCTGTACACGCTTAATCAACTCAGGCAGGCAAAGATTCGCGCAAGTCTCGGAGTACCTACTATCACAGCGGCTCTTAAACACAATAACCGCCTGTTCTGGAGTATCGCTTCGGAGCAAGGTGAAGGAGCTAATGGGATTGCCACAATTGTCAGTTATGAACCCCAGAAAAATGAATCAATAATTATTCAGCCAGAGGGGATTAAACGGCAACAAATTACTGATTTGGTAATTACTGGCGACTCCCAGCAACCTACCTTCTGGATGGGAACAAAAATCAGTGGTGAGGGAAATGGCTATTTGCCAGGAATGGGACTTGTTGCTTATCGTCCTAATTCTCAAAATCTTAAATCAGGCTCTCTTAAGTTTTACCAAGTCAACAACAGTCCGATTATCGGTGCGATTCCTGACAAGCTCAAGTTAGACAAAGATACGCTTTGGGTAGGCACAGGCAATGGCATCTGTCAAGTGAAATGGCAAGCGGCTGACGAGGCTAAGAGTTGGTCTTGCGATCGATTTTCGCTATTCACGAAACTACCAAAACAAGGGATTCCACTTTACAGTTCTTCAGCCAGCAAGAATCCAGCGGCGACATTATCTCCAGCTAATGATGGAGAAACTGTAGAAGTTCTTTGGTTTTCCCCTGTGGATTATCAAACGGCTAAAGGTCGCTATGAAGTGAGATATCCTAAAGGCTTTACAGTAACCTTGGATGAGCAAGGAGCAGAATTTTTTCCTCAGGAGGTTGAGCAAATCAGAGCGAATGTCCAACCTGTAAAATCCCGTTTCCATTGGCCGGGTTATGAGTGGCATTGGGATGGCGCACGCTTTGTCCGAGGTTTGGATGAGGTAGCTATGAACGAGGTTGGAGGTGGGCCTAGAGGTATTGGTTCCAATCGCAGTGAAGGGAATCGTCCCCTCAATTCAAATGCCATGCGGGGGGACTTCGATTTACTGAATCTTTCTCGAAAGTCTACCCGCGTGAAGTATTATTCTGGCTGGGTTGACGAGGCTAATATTAAGCTTTATTTGACGGTTGTTCCTCAAGAACGACCCGATGCATCTCGACCGAATCCTTTAGAAGCATTAGCGAAACAACTCCAACCGTAAATAGCGCTCGCTGACATCGTTGCTTTTGCGGTTTGACTCCAATTTTATAGCTTTATTGAAATCGAACTGGCGGCAGAAGTGAGAACTTTTAGCGTCAGTTCGCTCAATGGAATGGCATTGAGAGTGCTTCCACTAATTTGCTTACCAGTTGATGAATTGCTCGCTACACGTTTGACAATCTCAGTGCAGAGTATCAAATATCTTTCTTTAATTATTATTTATCCTAGGGAATACTCCCTTTGGATGAAACGCCTACCCGAATAACTCTCTCTAGGGCTGGATGGAGTCATCAACGTATTAGCCGAAGATAAAGTTCAAATAGAATCGAAACCCTGTGCTGTCCTGGGTCATCTACCAATGCCCTGGTTGAAACAAGCTTTAAGCAATTAATTAAGCAGAAGAAAGTCCTGTTTTTATAGCAGCTCAGGTTTATAAACCCCGCCAAAATACCCCGTCCTGTAACCCCGGATACGCAGGAGATGCGATGAACATAATCTACTCACAAGGAAAAAGATTACGCCCAATGGCATGGCTGCTTTCAGTACTGCTGATGGTTCCATTTTTTACAGCTTGCTCTGGTGGTTCGCAGAGTAATAATAGCGCTCTCCCACCGCCTGTTGATGATACAAGGGCTGCGGGTGGGGCGCAGAATTATCCGGCTAACACTAATGCACCTCAAGCTAAGAAGAAGGGACTGTCAAATACTCAGAAAGTGGCGATTTTGGCGGGAGCTGCCGCCCTTTACTATCTCTATACCAAGCATAAGAACAATAAGGAACAGGGTGCTCAAGGGAAGTATTACCTTTCCAAAAACGGGCGTGTCTACTACCGCGATGCCCAGAATCGGGCGCACTGGGTAACGCCTCCACCAGAAGGCATTCAAGTGCCAGAGTCGGAAGCCCAAAAGTATCGCGATTTCCAAGGCTATAACAACAGCCCTTCAGGTCGTACTCTACAAGATGTGACACGAACTTTGCCATCGACAGAGCTAGCTCCAGTTCCAGCACAGTAATTGCTGCCAACCTTAAGCGTCACATACTAAACCAGCGATCGCTTTCCTGCCGCTACTTCTTTTGTGAACTACGCCGCTAACACGCGATAAAGACGAAAAACACAACAGCAATCTGAAATAAGTCTGCAACTTTTAGATAGCTGTTCGATTTAATAAGGAG
>JALYGX010000556.1 GCA_030776905.1 Cyanobacteriota bacterium
ATGTAAATACGAGACAGGGTCTAGTCACTGGGCGCAACGTCGTGGCTCATCTTGAGGGCGTGACCAGGCCAAGCGTACTGCTCGGCGGTCATTATGACTCAGTAGTCGGCTCACCGGGTGCAAACGATAACGCTTCCGGGACGGCAGTCGTCCTCGAAATTGCCCCGAATTTGTCTGACACCCCGCTGGCTCGCCAAGCATGGTTCGTTGCCTTCGACGGCGAGGAGGACGGTCTTCACGGCTCAAGAGCTTTCGTGAAGGCAGCCCAGCCCCAGTTCCTCTCTGGGCTTAAGGCGATGCTGAACTTTGATATGGTTGGTGTCAATGAGCAGCTTGGTGTTGGGGGCGCGTCATCGTTGACGGCGTTGGCACTAGCCGCCGACCCAAAGATCTCAACCTTCCAAAGCAACGATAGCAGCGACCATGCACCCTTTGCAGCAGCCGGGGTGCCGGTGCTCTTCTTTTACCGAGGTCAGGAGCCTAACTACCACAGTCCAAACGATAAGCAGGTAGACCCCAGGCTACTGGATGAAACAGTTCGGGTAGGGCAAGAGGTTGTTAAGCGATCGCTTCTGGAGACTCAATAGTGTCCCCATACAGCAATCTGTTGATGTCGGGGTCATGTTCTTGAACTGCTGGAATGCTTATCCAATCTATATTCTGGAACTTTTTGACCCCATTTGTTCAGGGTTTTGTGAGAAATCCGGGTTAAACCAATGTTGTTTTTTTGATAAACAAGTTGTCGCCTCTTGGACAGGTAGAGGACGGCTTAAGAGATAGCCCTGTACGCTATCACACTTGACTGAGCGCAAAAACTCCAATTGTTCTTGAGTTTCAACTCCCTCAGCAATCACTTCCAACTTCAGCCCCTCTCCCAAGGCTACCAGTGCGGTAATAATCGCCGCATCGCAAGAATCCGTTACTAGTTCCCGGACAAACGATTGATCGATTTTTAGCTTATCCAAAGGAAAGTGTTTCAGCGACGAGAGTGAAGAGTAACCTGTGCCAAAATCATCGATCGCGATTTGGATTCCCATGCTACGCAATGTCCGCAATACTAAGATTGTCGAATTTATATCGTGCATGGCAATGCTCTCCGTAATTTCAAGTTCTAGATAACAGGCTTGCAGTTTTGTTGCTTCCAGAACTTCAGCAATAATTTTCACTAAATTTTTTTGCTGGAACTGACGCGCCGAAAGATTAACCGCTATTCGTATGGGTGGTAATCCTAAAGATTGCCAGATTTGATTTTGGGCACAAGCTGTCCAGAGAACCCACTCTCCAATTGAGTTAATCAGCCCCATTTCTTCAGCTATGGGAATAAACACACCCGGTGAAATAAATCCTAACTCCGGACTCTGCCAGCGAATCAGCGCCTCCATCCCCACGATTTCACCTGTTTGTAAATCGATTTGGGGTTGGTAGTGCAATTGGAATTCTTGCCGTTCCAAGGCTTTATAAAGATTGTTTTCCAAAACCAGTCGCTCTTGCGCCTTCGTGCCGATCGCTGATGTATATAGCTGGTAATTATTGCGCCCTTGTTGCTTGGCACGGTACATAGCCGCATCTGCATTCTTCAGAAGCGTTTCAACGTCGTCCCCATCATAGGGAGCCAGAGCAATACCCAGGCTTGCCTTAATATGTAATTCTTGACCCTTAAACTGTAGCGGGGTGTTGAGGGTGTCGAGAATCTCTGTAGCAATCTTAGCTGTCTCCTCAGCACCAGTAATTAGGGACAGCAAAAAGTTAAATTCATCTCCACCCCAACGGGCAAGAATATCTCCTTCCCGTAGGCATCCTTTCAAGCGTTCGGCTACACGTTTGAGCAACTGGTCACCCACGGCATGACCGAGGGTATCATTAATCGTCTTGAAGCCATCCAAATCGAGAAATACCACGGCTAGCATTTCTCCAGAGCGATGGGTGTGAGCGAGTGCCAAGGAAAGTCGCTCATCAAATAGCATTCGATTCGGCAAACCTGTTAATCGGTCGTGGGACGCTTGATGTAAAATCATGTCCTCGACTCGCTTTTGCATCACTGCCATGTAGAGATGAATGCCTAATGCTTGCGCTAATTTAATTTCTTCAGCCGTCCACTGTTTAACCTGCCCTTTAGTAATTTCTCGCCACGCTTCAAAGGATGCACGAGGACGTAAGTTACGGGCATCGCCATTCTGCCGCCCTGCCCACAACGTTTCTGTTTCAATTTCGCTGCGAAAGATGGTCAGACAACCGACACGCTGTTGATGATACTGAAGAGGCACAATCAGCAGGCTGCGGATGGTAGTTTCACAGAAAGCGGAAACTATCGTTTCTAGGGATGGTTCTTTGTAGAGATCGGGAATAGTGTAGAGATGGGAAACCACTCCACCTCCTCCAGAGGCATTAGTAGAAGACAAAATCAGGGATTCGCTACGGGTAAATTGCCAAGTTTCAAGCCCTGTTACTCCTACAGGGGTGTCTTCAACGCCATTCATCAGACGCTGCCAAAAAGCAGTTTCTTCAACCCAGGGTAGGGTTGGCTGTTCTCCCACCGTATAAAGTTGAGCCACCTGACCCGTGGGTTCGGCAGTAAGATACAGTCTGCCGCCTGACCCTTCTAAGGCATTGACGGTTTCCTCTAAAACAATTTGCCGAATCTTTGTGACTTTTAAGGGAGAGTGTAAGCGACTGGTGATTTGGTTAATCTTGGCTTCGTGTTCTGCCTGAAGGCGGGCGCGGTTGAGCAGATTGGATTGAGCGATCGCAATTGATACCTGATCCACCAGCAGTTGGACAATTTGCAACTCTCGTTCGTCATAGCGTCGCGGCTTAGAATGGTGAGATACCAACAACCCCCACAATTGGTTTTGATGCAAAATCGGCACAACCAGAGACGAAGACACGCCCATCGTGGTGAGATATTCTCGATGACAGGGGTCAACAGGACAGTGGTGGATATCTTCTCTAACTAAGCTTTTACCCGTTTCTGGCGAGTCTAACTGGTTGAGTGTTTTGCGCCCCGATTCGATATCGACAATCACGCGCTGGCGGACTTTGACAAATAGTTCGCGGGCAACCAGGGGAATGTCCCCAGCGGGAAACCGTAAACCCAAGAGGGAAGGTAAGCGATTATCATTGATTGACTCAGCAATCACTTCCCCGCTATCGTCGGGATTAAATCGATAAATTTTGACGCGGTCTGTAGCTAGAAAAGAACGGATTTCCTGTACCGTTGTTGTCAATATTTCTTGCAAATCTAGAGATTGGCGAATGCGGGTAGTGAGCCGATTCAGCAAACTTTCTCGATCTAAACCTTGCTCGACAGTTTTTTTAATTTTGCGACGCGCCATCCCGTGAACTCCCAACAAGCAAATCAACCTAGGAAATTCCCATGATCGATAGGCATTAGTGGTAGCCTACGATACTAGGGTAAACGGGGCGCTCTCCCCTGTATATCCCCTTTATGGTGGGGTTATGAGCTTATTGACAAATCAGTGACACAAATAAGAGCGAAAAGCGGGAAGCAACTACCTCAAAAGGATAAACCAGTATGAAAGCGATCGCCCAAGAACTTGAACCAATTGTTGGTGAATCTGCCATTTATAACTGGGAAAATTTAAAACCAGTATGGCAAGAGCGGATTACAAATGTAAATGCACCTGAGAACTTCCCCAGTAGCATTGTATATCCTAAGACAAGTGAAGAACTCAAGAGTGTCATGAGCTGCGCGTACAGCAATAACTGGCGTGTCTTTCCCTGCGGTAGTAGCAGTAAACTAGGCTGGGGTGGGGTAGGCAAGAAGGTTGACATAGTCGTCAGCACCGAACGCCTAAACCGTGTAATTGAACACGCGGTGGGTGACTTGACGGTTACTGTAGAAGCTGGAGTCAAATTTGCCCACCTGCAAGACATCCTTTTAAAAACAAGTCAATTTCTTCCCCTCGAACCCGCCTATCCTCAAGAAGCAACATTGGGTGGCATCATCGCTACCGCAGATAGTGGTTCTCTACGTCATCGGTATGGCGGAGTGCGGGATATGCTGCTGGGTATTTCCTTCGTCCGCAGTGATGGACAAATCGCCAAAGCTGGGGGGCGGGTGGTCAAGAATGTTGCCGGTTACGACTTGATGAAGCTGTTTACAGGCTCCTATGGGACGTTGGGAATTTTGACAGAAGTCACGTTGCGAGTCTATCCAGTACCAGAGGCGGCGGGAACAGTGGTGTTGATAGGTGAAGCGGAGGCTCTTGCTTCTGCTACAAAAACCTTACTTGCTTCTGCTCTCACACCCACAGCCGTTGATTTGCTATCAACCCAGCTTGTCACCCAACTCGGTCTTGGTCAAGGCATGGGCTTAATGGTTCGTTTCCAAAGCGTGACGCCAAGTGTCAGTGAACAATCCTCGCGACTGCTCGAAGTTGGGCAAAAGCTAGGGTTAGAAGGCACTCATTATACTGATACTGACGAGTCTCAGTTATGGCAATCATTGTCAGAACAAATCTGGAGTACCCCCCACCAGCCAACAATTACTTGCAAAATAGGGGTACTACCTACTGCTGCCGTCACAACTTTGACTCAGCTCGATACCCTAACCTCTCCACCGGGATTAGGCTTAATTCACGCGGGTAGCGGGTTAGGGATACTGCGGCTCGACCCATCAACGGTGACATCTCACACAATTATGGAGTTACGACGCCATTGCCAAGCTCAAAACGGCTTTCTGAGCGTTTTGGAGGCACCCATTTCTTTAAAGCAACAGCTAGATGTCTGGGGTTACAACGGCAATGGCTTGAATCTTATGCGCCAAATTAAACAGCAGTTTGACCCAAAAAACCTTTTAAGCCCCCATCGCTTTGTGGGAGGAATTTAGTTTAAAAAAACCATCAGAGATAGAACACTAAATTAAGAAAATACATAAAATATGCAGACTTCATCTACC
>JALYGX010000557.1 GCA_030776905.1 Cyanobacteriota bacterium
AGAAGCATCATTTCTCAAGAATAAATCAAGAATATAACTCTATCTAAGCAGTATCCAACCCTATTAGATTACTAATTAATAGCCTACTTTTAGACTAAAAATTAACGAGGTAATATTATTCTTGAGTCTAGACTATTCATCCCGGTATCCTCATACTTCAACGTAATAAATAATATCCTGCTTCTTATTTTTTAGCAATAAGTATCTATTGACAACTTAATAATTTCAAATACCGAAATCTTGTGTATAAAAATCTCTGGAACTGAGAGAACAAATAATGCCTCCTGAAAACCAGCCAATACGCATAGTTCGCTCTAGTAGATTTGAACCTAATAAAGTACGGCATTTCCCCAAGAGATTTATCTCCTTGCTAGTAGTAACTATGATTCTAGCTGTAGGTGCTACCGCAGTAACTAGTTATTGGATAGTTCGTAGTTTGATTCTCGACAGCTTGAAGGCAAACGCTCTATTGCAAGTCCAGAAGGCAGGGAATGAAATCGATCGACGGTTAGCAACTCTGCTGGCTCAGGTGGAAGCTTTGGCTAATACTGATGGTATCCGCACACTGGATTGGTCAACGGCTGAACCCTATTTGCTGCGAGAACTAAAGCGACTGCCGGATTTCCGAATGTTTATCATGGCAAAATCTGATGGTTCTTACTACGCAACAAAAACTGGTTTAGCAAATGCGAAGCTCAGTAATCACAATCACTTTAAGCAGGCATTAGCGGGAAAAACCTTTGTTGAAGATCCAGTGATTTTTCCCTCCACTGGAGATCGATACGTTAATATTGTTGCTCCGATCTGGCCTATCCCTCCTCTCAATAGCACTGAAGTCTCTCCAGAAGATACCTCTAAACCTACTGAAGAAGATACCTCTAAACCTGCCGAAGAAGATACCTCTAAGCCTGCCGAAGAAGATACCTCTATATCTACTGGCAGCCTTATGTTTAATAATGTGCTTTCTAAGCCTGACCAAAAGAGTCAACCGATAGGAGAATTCGCCGGTCCTGTTTCAGTCACGCAGCTATCAAATGTGGTGAGCCAAACACGTCTGGGAAAGGGTAGTTACGCTTTTGCCCTCGATTCTAAGGGAACCCCCTTTGTCTATCCTGATCGCCATCGGGTTGAACAGGGCAACAGTTTTTTAGAAGCTACAGACCCAGCTTTAGTGCAAATTGCTCGATCAATGGTAAACCGCCAACAGGGGGTTGAGCTAGTACAAATCAGGGGAGAGTGGGTTTACGTTGCCTACTCGCCACTGAATCGGGCTAATTGGTCCCTAGCCTTGGTTATTCCCCGTGCCAATTTAGAGAGACAGCTTAGTGGACTCAATCTGCTGGCGTCGGTTCTGGGAGCGATCCTGGTTGTGGTAGCCATCATCGCCCTGTGGCAAATGCAATCACTCGATCTGCTGCGTACCCGTGTGGCGCAAGAGGCGCTGCTTAACCGTTTGACTACTCGCATCCGGGAATCTCTCGATCTCGAAACCATCTGGCAAACTACTGTTGATGAATTTGCGGTGCTATTGGATCTCGACCGGGCGATCTTCTGTTGGTATCACAGCGACCGACAGGAGGTGGATGTGGTCTGCGAAAATCGCCGGGAAGACCGACCGCCGCAACTGGGTTGTTTCTCGCTGACATCCTTTGGCGACTTAGGCGATCGCCTCAGTCGATGTGAATCGGTGCGCCTGAACAATGTTGCCAAAAACCCCAACTTATCAGCTGAGGCTAAACTGGCGTCTATGCAGATGGGAATATCTAGCTGTCTAGCCATGCCAGTGTTAGTTCAAGGCAATACTCCTGCCTATCTTATCTGTATTTACCGCAAGCCCCGACGCTGGAGTGATCGCGAAATTGAATTGCTGGATTCCGTTGCCGACCAATTGGCGATCGCTATTCATCAGACCCGTCTACATGCCCAGACCGAGGAACAGTTCCAGACACTTAATGACCAAGCCACACGCCTTGCCGAAGCGACTTTCCAACAGCAGGACACTCTTGCTCACCTGAGTGCAATCATCAACAACCTCGCCGATGGTCTGCTCGTGACTGACACTAGGGGTAAGATCAGTCACTGGAATCCTGCCCTATTAGCCATGTTTAATCTGGAAGAAATCAACCTGATTAATCGAGATTGCCAGGATATTTTTAGCCATGAAGTGGCAGAACTGGTAGCGATTACCAAGGAATGCCCCGCAGAAGTCTTCACAGCAGAAGTAGAGCTTGTCGGTAACCGATTTGGTAAAGCCGTGGCAACAGCAATCCTCAAAGACTCTACATCAAAGGAGCTGGATGATACCTGTATCGGCTCGGTCATTCTAATCAGGGATATCACTTTAGAAAAAGAAGTTGACCAGGTGAAGACAGATTTCATCTCTACTGTTTCCCACGAGCTGAGGACGCCTCTGACATCGATTCTTGGATTTGCCAAAATTGTCAGCAAAAAACTTGAAGATACGATATTCCCTAAGGTTCAGTCTGAGGAGCCAAAAACTCAGCGAGCCATCAAACAAGTGGCACAAAACATTGACATTATGGTGTCGGAGGGGGAACGCCTGACAAAACTGATCAATGATGTCCTGGATATCGCCAAGATGGAAGCCGGGAAAGTTGATTGGAATATGCAGTATTTTTTAGTTCATGAACTGATAGAACGAGCCTCATCTGCCACGTTCGCACTATTTGAACAAAAGGGGCTAGCACTGATCATAGATGTGAAGGAGGAGCTACCAAAGATTCTGGGCGATCGCGATCGACTGATCCAGGTTGTCATTAATCTTATTTCTAATGCTATTAAGTTCACTGAGGAAGGCTCTGTGACTTGCAAAGCTACTTGTACGGATAATGAGATTACTATCAGTGTAATTGATACGGGAATGGGCATTCCTGAAGCTGACCAGCCCAAGATATTTGAGAAATTTAAGCAGGTAGGAAATCCTCTGACTGATAAACCCAAGGGCACGGGTTTAGGGCTATCTATTTGTCAACAAATTGTCAAGCATCATGGTGGCAAAATCTGGGTCGAGAGTGAGTTAGGTCAGGGAAGTAGCTTCTCATTCACCCTACCCATCAATGGGTTAGCCGTGGACATCGTTAAAACCATTGATATAGATACCCCAGTTAGGCAATTGCCAGAAGCGACTGCCAATCCAGAATCATCTCTTGCTTACTCTAATAAAACCATCCTAGTAGTTGATGATGAAGCTCCTATGCGCGAACTTCTCAGACAGCAACTTAGTGCAGAGGGGTATAGAGTTAGGGAGGCAAAAGATGGGAGAAACGCTATTGCAGAGGTAAAAAACCAACTCCCTGACTTAGTTATTCTTGATGTGAAGATGCCAGAAATGAGCGGTTTTGATGTAGCAGCCGTGCTGAAACATAACCCTCAGAGCATGAGTATGCCCATTATAATTTTGTCTGTAGCAGAGGAACGAGAAAGAGCTTATCGTCTTGGAGTTGACAGATATTTGATCAAGCCGATTAACACACAAGATCTGATCGATGAGGTTAGATATCTCCTCTCACAGGGAACTTCCAATAAAAAAGTCATAGTAGTCGATCGAGAAGATGGCAAAAATCACTCTTAAGAAGCTTCTATCTAAAAAAGAAGTTTCGTCTATTTTGAGTAACCTACTCAAGGCGATCGATACTCCTATAATTATTCAGGATGCAGAGGGTAATTTACTTATTGATAATGACATAAATCAACCTTTACGTAAATATCCGGTCGAGCTTTCTAATGAGATAATTGGATGGGTAATTGGAGACGAGAAGGCATCTACCATAGCATCTCTACTTTCTCATTGGCTTAAAAATGAGCTTGAGAAAAAGACCCTGGCTCGTGAAACTCTGGATAAATATAAAGAAATCAACCTCATTTACAACCTTGCTGAAAGGATAACTGCCTGTCTAGATCTTAAAGAGGTGGCAGAATTAGTCATTGATGAAGCCAGAAAGCTGATAGCGGCAGACAGTGGCTCACTGATGTTACTGAACAAAGAGACTGGGAAATTTGAAGTTATAGCAGCATTTGGTCAAGAATACGATACCAAAGCCCCTATAGAGATGGGTCAGGGTATAGCAGGTAATGTGGTACTTACAGGCAGGGGAGAAATAATCAATGAAGTCCGCACTGACCCCCGATTTGTGAAAGGTGATAACAGAATTAATTCCCTAATTTGTGTGCCGTTACAGATTCACGAGCACGCTATTGGTGTTATTAATATCAGCAGTAAAGAACCATTTAACTATAGAGCAGCAGACCTGAAGCTCTTCACTACGTTAGCGTCTCAGGCAGCCTCTGCTATTGAAAATGCTAATCTTCATGAGAATAAACTTAAGCAAGAACGGATTAAAAGTAATCTTGAACG
Organism: Cyanobacteriota bacterium; assembly: GCA_030776905.1. GTDB lineage: Bacteria > Cyanobacteriota > Cyanobacteriia > Cyanobacteriales > Coleofasciculaceae > CADCTM01. Next base: position 4,376 of record JALYGX010000557.1, read on the forward strand.
CTATGTAAATTCACAATTAGTTGAAGCTATTTTAAACGAGAAAGGTGACATTTCCTTAGCTCCTGCTAAGAATGATATTACTATCCTTTTTTCCGATATTAGAAACTTTACCAGTAAATGTGAGGAACTAGAAGCCGAAAAAATTGTCGAATACTTGAATGAGTATTTTACTCATATGGTAGACGTAATTTTTAGTCATGGAGGAACGGTAAACAAGTTTGTTGGGGATATGATTGTGGCTATGTTCGGTGCCCCTTCAAGGCTTGTTGACAGCGAACGATGCGCTATCGAAACGGCTATCGATATGCAAAACCGTATCAAGCAAATTCCAGTACCCTGGATTAGGCATAACTTTATCACAGGTATTGGAATAAGTTCGGGAGAGGTGGTTGTTGGTAATGTTGGTTCTCCACAGCACATGGATTATACGGCAATAGGAGATAAAGTTAATATAGCGTCTAGACTACAATCAATGGCTAAGGGTGAGCAGATTCTCGTTAGCCGTAGTATCTACGATGTCACTAAATACCTATTTGAATTTAAGGAAATTGGGAGTGTAAAAGTTAAAGGAAAAAAAGAAGCTATCGAAGTTTTTGAAGTCGTTTATTAAGAAAAAGTAAGTTAATGAATAAAAAAATATTAATTGTGGATGATGAACCTCATATCAGGCTTCTCCTGGAGCAAACTCTGGAAGATCTTGAAGATGAGGGGGTGCAGTTACTGATTGCTGATAATGGGGAAGAGGCTCTTGATACTATCAAGGCAGAAAAGCCAGACCTCGTATTTCTTGACGTGATGATGCCTAAAATGAACGGGTTTGATGTATGTAACGCGGTCAAGAATGAACTCAGTATTAAGGGCGTTTACATTATCATGCTGACCGCTAAGGGTCAAGAGTTTGATAAACTCAAAGGCAAGGAAGTTGGTGCTGATCTGTATATGACCAAGCCTTTTGACCCAGATGAAGTGGTTAAAAAATCAATGCAGGTGCTTGAGCTTTTAGTCTCCTAATTGCCTCCCGAAGAGACGTTGAGAAATTTGACATAAAAGCGATCGCACTGACTTGATTCTGGGGTTTAGTGCTTTGAGGGGAAGGAGCGATCGCGCACTTCTATTCCTCTTGGTCACCCCTCTAAACTTTTGGGTACGCTAGCAATCGCCAATCTCCCGACCGATATAGATAAAATCTTGTAAGTCCTCTATGTCCGTCTCAACAGTTGAGCGAGAAAAGGCGATCATCACTTTTTCTCCAGTTTTAGTCTGACAAACAACTTCTACATTTTTACAAAATTTCCCCAATAATAAATTCAGTGGGCTGACTTCGTCTAACATATTGTTTTTTCCAAAAATAACTGATATAGGCTGACCGATTAATTCTTCTTCACTATAGTCCAACGCATCTTTAATTGCTTTATTGACTAGTTTTATAGTTCCTGACGGCGTTGTTACTAATAAGAATTCGGAAATCGATTTGATAATTTTATCTAGATAAGTGCTGGAATACGCCCAAGCTTCTAGCAAAAGACTGGTTTCATTAGATTTTTGAACTAATTTTTGCTCCATTATCATCCTTTCTGTTACATCTTCAAAGAAGAGAACTAATTGATTCTCTAGATTTTCTTTATCCTGGCTGCTGATTATCAATAGATCGATATATAAAGCAGGACTTTGAGAGCCAAAACGTCCAATACCTTTTAACTCAAAGCTATCCTGCTGCCCTTGAATAATGGCAAACAGGATATCTTCCATTCCTATTAATTCAGGAAAGCCAAGGCGAACATCATTTCCCTTGATCACCTCATTAGGAGAATCAGCAAGGCGTTGCACTCCCAAAGATGTTTTGAAGATATGGAAGTCCCGATCCACCACTAAGTATTCAATTTTGCGTATAGATAATAGTTTGTTCAAAAGGGGACTCATTCTGGTTCGATCATTTGGTAAGCTAATCGTTGAAAAATTTGGTCAACCTGTGAGCCTGTCTTTGCTGAAGATGAATAGGTAGCTATTACTTGTTTTGGTAACTTCAAGGAAGTAAAATCAAGTATTTTTAGAAGTTTCTCATCATCAACAAGGTCTGATTTATTCAAGGCAATGACGATAGGTTTATTGGGATTAACAGATAAAAAAAACTGAATATGTTCCAGAATGTGATCGACAGTAACTTGACGACTGACATCGGCGACGACTATTGCACTACTAGCTCCTTGCAAGTACATGGGGGTAATATTCTTAAATTTTGTATTTCCTTCTAAATCCCAAATCAGCATTTGAACATTTACCTGTTTCTGCTGGTTGGGTGATTGGCATTCAACAGTTTTTTTAGAAATTTTAACCCCTACAGTTGAAAGATAGTGATCGCTAAACTGGCGTTCCACAAAACGGCGAATTAAGCTAGTTTTTCCTACACTAAAATCACCAACCATACAAATTTTTTTAGATACTATAGAAACCATGCAATTGCTGAATTTGATTGAAACAGGGAGAATTGAGAGGAAAACGTATTTTTTAGAGCACCTGCTGAATTGACATCACCCAAGCGGGTAATTTAACTGGATAAAGTGCTTTGCCTATAGCCAATCCAATCGTATTTTGAGGATAACACCAGAGATGGAGCGCGAATCCGATGAAGACGATATGCCTATACAACTGAGGCTGGAGAGCAACTGGCTGACGACAAAGCCGCACGCTTTCGGGAAATTGGCTGGAGTCTTACACCTCTGGCAGGATTGCTTGACCTACTGGAATGGATCGATCGTCAGGGAAAGAAGCGATCGCGTTTAAAGGCTCTGGTTCCGGTATCCAGGCGGCTGTAGGAGCAGGTATTTATACTATTGGTGTTGCCTCTACCCATGAACCCTGCCCATTTCTTGAGTTAATGATTAATACTCAATGTGTGGGCATCGCTCACCGTTAACCCTTACAAATTAATCAGCCACAGTCGATGGATAGAATGCTTCGTACACTTCTACCGACGCGCCTGCTGAACCGAAAGAAAGGCTTCGACATTGTCAGCAATAGACGGTTCGACGTAGTAAGAAAAGGTCTCTCCCACTCCCATTGGAGCGACCCTTACCATTTGCTACTTACTATTGATTGGCTCAGATTCTTCGGGGTGACTGTCGTTTTCTATCTAGTCACGAACGCTATCTTTGCACTTCTGTACCTAGCAGGCGGAGATTGTCTGAAAAACGCCCAACCTGGCTCTTTCTGGGATGCCTTTTTCTTCAGCGTTCAGACAATGGCTACAATTGGTTACGGTGCAATCTATCCCAGTACCGACTATGCGAACGCGCTAGTGACCATAGAAGCGCTGGTAGGTTTGATGGGAGTAGCGATGGTTACGGGACTGATGTTTGCTCGGTTCTCCCGCCCCACAGCTAGAGTCCTCTTCAGTCGTGTTGCCGTCATTGCTCCCCACAATGGTGTGCCGACTCTGATGATGCGAGTGGCAAATGAGCGCCGTAACCAAATTCTTGAAGCTCAAATCGGAGTAAGCTTGTTACGGGATGAAGTTACTAAAGAAGGTCAATTCATCCGTCGGTTCTACGACCTTAAACTGGTTCGCAGCCAAACGCGCATCTTCGCCTTAAGTTGGCTGGTGATGCATGAGATTGATGAGAGTAGCCCTCTATATGGAGAGACACTAGAGTCAATGATCCAGGCGGAAACAGATATAGTAGTCACGCTAACTGGGCTTGATGAAACAGTTGCACAAACTGTTCACGCTCGTCATTACTACATTGCAGAGGAAATTCTCTGGAATATGCGTTTTGTCGATATCTTTTCCAGGAAACCGGATGGACGGCGTTTGTTGGACTTCACCCGCTTTCACGATGTTACGTCTGCCTAAAGCCGTGTTCTTCAACACAAAGACAGGAATGCTGGAAACGCGATCGCTCCCCCAATTTAGCCCACTCTCTGCCCGCCTTAGTTGGGATGCAGTACGGCTTCAGTCGTTTCTTCTCAAGTCACACTAAGTACTTAAATCCGAAAAAAGCAAATTGGCAAAGTTTTATAGTGTCATTTCCTGAAAACCGCTAGAGGTGGATGTGAGTGATTGCGATAAATCCAAAGAACAGTTAATCAAGGAATTAGCATCACTGCATCAAGACGTTGCTGAACTTCAAATTAGAAAAACAGCGTTCGATAGTCTGCACGAGCTACTGATTACCTTAGTTACGACGGGGAAGACGGCGACTGGGACACTGATGCTCAAAGCCGTGTTACAACAGATTTTAAAAATTTCAAATCGCCTCACCAATGCTGAAGAAAGTAGTCTGTTTTTACTAGATTCTGATGGCCTTGTCACTGAAAGTATTCTGGCTCGCGGCGCAATTGTTCGAGATCTCAAGCAAAAACTCATCGGTTCGGTTTTAGACAAAGGTTTTGCTGGCTGGATTAGCCGCCACCGTCAAGTTGAGCTGATTGCTGACACAATGCATGATGAGCGTTGGTTGACGCTACCGAGTCAGCCTTATACCGTTCGCTCTGCTCTAGGTGTACCGCTCCTGAGGGGCAATAAGTTGTTGAGCATTCTGACTCTGATGCACTCGCAGCCGGGACATTTTAGCCCTAAAGAAGCTCATTTGATGCAAATCACGGCTGAACAAATGGTTCTAATTCTTGAAAGTGCTTTGCTTTATGTTGAACGCTATCCCTCACCATCTGAGTCAGGCCAAAGCTTGCAGCAGGTAAACCAAGAGTTACACAAACAAGCTTATGGGGAGTTAGAGCAAACTGAGGAGCAACCTTCCCCTACAGAGAAACTCTCTTTGCTCGGTATTTATATCATTGTTAGAGAGGGAAGATTTATGTACACGAACCCTGGAGTAGCTGCGATTTTTGGGTATACGTTTTTTGAATTTATGACTGTCGAATCAATATTTGAACTCGTAGCCGCTAACAACCGCGACTTTGTTGGCGATCGCATAAATCAGTGTTTTCAATCCCAAAATAAAAGCCTTTCTTGTACATTCAAAGGGCGGCGAAAAGACGGCAGCTTAATTGATGTCCAAGTTTATGGCACAAAAACAAAGTTTAGCGGCAAGCCTGTTATTATCGGTGTTCTCAGCTTGACTTGATTGAAACTGAGGCGATTGGAAGCTTAAGCTTGATTTCTAGTAGTAAGGTGGGCATTGCCCACCCTACCCAAAAAGACTTTGTGTAAGTCTTGTTGATATCAAGTGCTGCTCAAGCTCCCAGCGCACTCAACTAAACTCTGTTGACCACCGATCGCGTTACATTAACTTGGGTATCAGTGGCTATAGGCTGAGATATGCTCTCCGGCAGAGGGTGACGCGCTTCAATTAGGGCGATCGCGCGGCTGACACTTTCCGGTAAAATCACCACTAAACCGCCGGCAGGAGCCTGATCTAGACCCGTGTTGATTGCGTCTGTCTCCTTGAGGATAATTTCATAGGGACAATTGGGATTTGCTTGGCTGATGCCTTTAGAGATTAACTCAGAGGCTTGTCCACTCGGACGACCCCGCAGGTCATCATCTTCTTTGATAATAATCCGGTCAAAGATTTTCGCAGAGAGCTTGCCGAGTTGGATAAAGTCTTCGTCGCGGCGATCGCCAGGACCCCCAATCACCCCAATCCTCTCCCCAGGCCAATTGCGGACGAAACCGCCCAGTGCCTCATAACTCGCCGCGTTGTGGGCATAATCAACCAAAGCGTGATGATGACCGAGGTTAAACAAATTCATCCGTCCTGGTGTCTGATTCACAGATGCTCGGAAGGTCAGCAACGCCGCCCGAATTGCCTCAATCGGAACGCCCTGAGCAAATGCTGCGAGGCTTGCCGCTAGGGCATTGGCAATCATAAACGGCGCTCTTCCTGCCATTGTCACTGGCAAATGCACCGCCTGCTCGATCCGCAGCGTCCAATCGCCTTTGAGGATAGACAGGTAGCCATTTTCATACACCGCCGCCAAACCGCCGCCTTGGGTGTGATTTTTCACCAACTCATTCTCTGGATTCATCGAGAAATAGGCGACCTGACCTTTCACCCGCGCCGCCATTGCTGCAACTAGGGGATCGTCAGCATTGAGGACGGCATAACCCTTAGGGCTGGCGGCTTCCACCACTACACTCTTGAGTTTAGCCATCTGTTCGATTGTTTCGATATCCCCAATTCCCAAGTGGTCAGCGGCGACATTCAAAACGACGCCAACGTCACAACTCTCAAACGCCAGACCTGAACGCAGTATCCCACCTCGCGCCGTTTCCAACACTGCCACTTCAACAGTGGGGTCTTTTAAAATGACTTGAGCGCTTTGGGGACCGGTTGTGTCGCCTTTTTCTACGACGTGATCGTCAATGTAGATGCCATCCGTGGTGGTATAGCCAACAACCTGTCCGGTTTGTCGGTAGATGTGGGCAATCAAGCGTGTCGTAGTCGTTTTTCCATTCGTGCCCGTAATCGAAATGATGGGAATACGACCGGATTTCCCGTTGGGGAACAGCATATCCATCACCGGGGCCGCCACATTTCGAGGCAGACCAACGCTCGGACAAACGTGCATCCGGAAGCCTGGAGCCGCGTTCACTTCTACAATGACTCCATCTACGTCCCGCAGGGGCTGGGTAATATCAGGCGTCACCACGTCAATTCCAGCAATATCCAAGCCGATGATTTTAGCAACCCGTTGGGCTAGCCAGATATTTTCTGGATGGATGTCGTCGGTGCGATCCACGGCAATACCGCCGGTACTCAGGTTCGCCGTTGCCCGCAGGTAACAAATTGCTCCAGGATCGAGTACCGTGTCCAGGGTATATCCCTGACGCTGCAACAAATCCAAACTGGTGCGGTCTACGACAATTTTTGTCAGCACGTTGTCGTGTCCCACCCCACGATTTGGGTCGAGGTTGGTCAGGTCGATGAGTTGCTGTACCGTCAACTTACCATCCCCAATGACGTGAGCGGGAACGCGCTCCGCCACCGCCACAACTTTGCCATTGACCACTAACACTCGGTGGTCGCGACCGCGATAAAAGCGCTCGACAATTACAGCTCGCGAGACATCTTTAGCGAGGTCGTAGGCTTTCTCCGCTTCGTCCCAGCTATTGATGTCAATCGTAATGCCCCGTCCGTGATTTCCATCTAGAGGCTTAATTACGATTGGGTAGCCACCAACGTCTTCGATCGCACCTTCCAACTCATCCAGGTATTGAACTACCGTACCGCGCGGCACCGGAACCCCTGCATCCCGCAAAATTTGTTTAGTGCCTTCTTTATCGCAAGCCAGCTCAACGCCCAAAATCCCGGAATAATCGCTCAAGGTTGCCTGCACGCGCTTCTGGTGGACGCCGTAGCCTAGTTGAATCATGGCTCTGGCACCCAGAGGCATCCAAGGAATATCTCTTGCTTCCGCTTCTTTTACGAGAGTTTCTGTACTCGGACCTAGGGCGGCATCGCGAGCTAGATCTTGCAGGTCTTTCAAATCTTGTTCTAAATCATTGCGGGAGTAACTGCCCGTATCAATAATGCTTTGGCACAGACGCACCGCCGCTCTTGCGGCATAGCGCCCTGCTTGCTCATCCCAGTACTCGATGACTACCTGGTAAACTCCGGCTGTTGCTGTCTCTCTGGTGCGACCAAATCCCACTCGCATTCCTGCTAGCTGTTGTAGTTCTAAGGCAACGTGTTCGATGATGTGCCCCATCATTGTGCCTTTAGCAACGCGACTGAGGAAGCCACCCCGCACCCCAGGGGAACAGAAATGTTCTTCCAGACTGGGTAGTGCGGCAACTAGTCCTTCGTAAAAGCCTGGAATCTCGTTAGAGGGTTTTTCTGCCAGTTCCTCTAAATCGAGACGCATGACGACTAATTTATGGCGTCGAATGCTCCAGTAGTTTGGACCGCGTAACGTCTGGATTTTTAGAATTCTCATAGCAACTTTTAAGGGTGGTGATTCACAAGCTAGGAAATAGGAAGCTTAAAGAAGCAATTACAGAACCATACGTCTTTACAGCTTACTCCGGCACAGGATGAGCTGAATGGCTTTTCGAGAAATGTGCCAGAAGCTTTAATTAGGCGAGAGGGGTTAGCTCCCCCTTTCATCAAACCATAGCTAGCTTTTTAGGGCGGCTCTAAAACAGCCACGACTAAGAAGGTATATTTGAATGCTGGAAAAAGCAGGGATGCCTCCATAAAAACTAGGATAGGAAAAATTTTGGTTTTACTGACTAAAAAACCGTATGAACCTGCGACTAGCTTTTGGTTTGGCAGGTCACACCTCCAACCACTAGGTTGGGCAAATGAAAAGTCTGGAGTTTGTCAGTGAGTAACGGCTTCATACTAAGTTACCTTGCTTAAACCTTGAATCACCGCCACAGGTGAGGTTTGAAGTGTCAACCTAGTTTCCAGCTTTAAAAAGCCATCAAACTGTTCACGGTGAACAATTTTCTCTAAAAAGTACAGTGATGGTAGCCGGGACAAGACAGTAGCAGAAACAGACGCCATTAGTGGCGTTTGTACGGGATCTGACCTAACCTCTACTGGATTGGGACTGTTGTTTTAAGACTGGTTGAGTCGCTCTTTTGTTAGAGAGACTACAGAATTTAGCTGTCCTGCAAAATGATGGAACGCTTGTGTAAATGATAGCGATCGCCATAACTGAGGATATGTACCCGGAGGTTGTGAAGACTAATCGGGTCAGCGGCACCAACATCTGTGTGATTGGTATGAGACATTTCCCCCGGATCGACGATCGTCACCGTGCCTTTACCCATCACCTGCAATAACCCATCTCGTTCAAACATGGCACAGGTATCTTCATCAATGCCGATCCCCAAGAGTTCGGGATGACCAGCAACAGCGCTCATCAAACGTGCCATGCGGTTACGATTGTGAAAATGTTGATCCACAATTACCTCTGGAATCATTCCTAGCCCTGTTGCCATATCGACGAGAGAACGATTTGGCGACTCTCCACTGCCACCCCCGGCAATCATGTGATGACCCATAACCGCTGCACCCGCACTCGTACCTGCTAGGCTAATCTCACCCTGTTGCACTCGCTGCCGTACTTTTTCCATCAACGGTGTATCTGCCAGTAGGCCACACAAACGTAGCTGATCGCCGCCAGTCATAAATACGCCCGTACACTCTTCGATGTATTCCTGGAGTTTGGGGTCTTCTGTTTGCGATCGCTCGCGGATGTCTAGCACCCTGATCTCTTTTGCCCCCATCTCTTCAAAAATAGCCCGATAGCGCTCTCCAATCATGGCTGGTTCTCGCGACGCTGAAGGAATAATCGCAAGGCGAGCATCAAGCGACCCCGAACGTCCAAAAAATGTATGCAAGATTTCTCGGCCATGAACTTTGTCTTCAGCGCCGCCGATAACCAAAATTGCGGTTTTAGTCGATTGAGGCATCCTAGTTCCGTGGTCTTGAGATTCTAACTGCAGCATAATTGTCGATTTTGGGCATGAGGTGAGTCAAATGCTTGAGTCTTGCCTATCTGGAGAAATGTCACTTTCGATGCATTTTGATTCTGGCTCAACTACTTAGGAAGCTATAGCTGACAAAACACAGGGACAACTTAAAGCCGTCCGACTTACCAGCATCACAAGACGGTAATTGCTGATGGAAGAGTGTGAACCACTTAAATCTTGCGCTTTTTAGCTGATTAAGAATCACTAGCTTGCTTCAGCAATCGTTCCTGTTTCAAGCATCATCTATGCATAATGCCAGATTATCTAAGCTATTTGTTATAATATCTTTATGATTCTCTGACTTTGTCCCTTGAAGATTTTTCCTCGCGTACTAGGCAGTTTAACTGCCAATTAACAAGAGTGTAGAGGGTCAAGTAGATTAGAAGATAAACCGATTGGCTTTGAGCATTCTTCTTCCCTGACTAGGGATTGGCACATCAAGCTAGGTTGTAAGATTAAATTTGCGATTTCATAATACTCCACACTGTTGTCGATAGCCCCAATTAAACCTCTGTGCGATTTGACGTTGTTACGCTGTTTCCCGATTTCTTTACCTCTCCCCTGAATTCCGGGCTGCTCCAGAAAGCGCTACGTCAACAAATTGCCGAAGTGCATTTAATTAATCCCCGCGACTTCGCGATCGATAAACACCGGAAGGTTGATGATGAACCCTACGGTGGCGGGGTGGGGATGTTGATGAAACCAGAGCCGATTTTTGCGGCTGTGGAGTCCTTACCAATATTACCCCGACGCGATGTCATCCTTATGACGCCTCAGGGAAAACCGATGAACCAGCCGCTATTGGGAGAATTAGCGACAGGTTACGACCAGATTGTAGTGATTTGCGGACATTACGAAGGCGTCGATGAACGGGTGCTGCACTTGGTAACTCGCGAAGTGTCTTTGGGGGATTTTGTCTTGACTTGTGGAGAAATCCCAGCACTAGCGCTAATTAACGGTGTCGTGCGGTTGCGACCTGGAACGGTAGGGAAAGCAGAGTCGCTGAAATTAGAAAGTTTTGAAGATGGGTTGCTTGATTATCCCCAGTACACGCGGCCCGCTGAGTTTCGGGGGTGGAAGGTTCCGGATGTATTGCTATCAGGAAATCATGGGGAAATTGCTCGCTGGCGTAAAGAACAGCAGATTCAGCGAACACGCGATCGCCGCCCTGACTTATACTCCAACTGGGTGAAGGATTCAGAAGAGCAACTTGAATAGGATAGTCGTGATCGCGTTTTGCTCCTCAGTTTAATTCCCTCAACTCGACAGGCTAAAGGCTGGCAAGCTAACGTGAAGTCACTCAGCAGCACGGCGAGGTTCCTTTGAAAATGCTAGGAAAAATAAACTTCAAATTTCTCTTCGCGACAGCTTTGTCTTTCGCCCTCATTAATGGGGTGGAATTACAGATACCTAACAGCGAATTAGAAACATGGGTCAATATCGGTGATGAAGCTTTTGCCAAAAGTAGCGGTGGACGCGGCGGCGGCGGTTCATTTCGAGGGGGTTCTCGTTCGGGAGGAAGCAACTCTTCCGGTTCAAACTCCGGTGGTAATTCAGGTTACAGATCTGGTGGTAATACTGTAATTATCGCTCCGGGGGGCGGCGGCTATTACAGCAGGGGGGGTGGTTTTTTCCGAATGTTGCTGGTAGTGGGGTTGTTTGGG
>JALYGX010000558.1 GCA_030776905.1 Cyanobacteriota bacterium
GAACGTACCTGTAGCGTTAAGCGCCACTCCAAATTTCATGACTACCGAGATGAACTGATGGACTTGATGCGGAAACATGGACAGGAAGCTGTTGCCGCAGTAGCTTAAGGTACAGGTAAGCTGCGAAACATCTAATTTGGCTAGTCTGGAGGGTAAAATGCCTATCCCATAATAAATCGACTGCCAGTCAAATGTGTAACAGCTTAGGAGTGGTCTCGCGGCAACAAAGTGCCATAGCTCTAACATCAGGACTTAACTATGAATTCTCGGTTCAGGGTGTAGGGTTGCCAACAACTGGCTTTCGGCAATCGCTAACTCATCCAACCGCTCTTTAACGACATCCCGATCAAAATAGGTATCTGCCAGTACCCAGTAAATGCCATAGTGGCGTGCCTCAGATGCCATCAAGCTACGATAAAACTCGGCTAACTCGCGATCAGGGCAGTGAGTCGCCAGTAATCCTAGCCGTTCGTGAGAACGAGCCTCAATTAAACCTGAGACTAGCAAAGAATCTAATAAGCGATCGGGTTCAGACTTACGAATCAGCGCTGTTAAACCTGCTCCATAGGGAGGCGAAGCTAGAGGCGCTAATGCAATGCCGCGCCGTTCGAGCCATTGGTTCACTTGCTCAAAGTGTTCCAACTCCTCACGAGCGATCGCAGTTAACTCACGCACCAGTTTGGTATGGCAGGGATAGCGGAACATCAAGTTCAAGGCTACTCCTGCCGCCTTGCGCTCGCAGTGGGAGTGGTCAAGTAGAATGATATCCACATGAGCGATCGCTTGCTCCACCCAAGCCCAAGTTGTCGGTTGTTTTAGGGTGTTAATAATCGGCAGTGTAGAAGAAGACACAGTTTTTAATTCAATCCATTCGCTTTTAAACAAGAAACAATCTTGCTGTCGTCAGAGACGCTCTTACCAGAATGCCTTTGACTTAGGAACTATCTTCAGACAGTCTAAGTCCCTCCATAGAGGGAAGACTTTTTATGCCTTCAAAAGCTTCTCTTGGGAGTACAAAGCTTGATGCCAGAAGAAGGAAAGTACTCGCTTCTCTTCACAGCCTGGAATTTAAGTTGGGATATCTATTTTAAATAATAGTTCTAGGGACTGAAGAATTGTGCCACACAATCTAGGCATACTGAGAAGAGCAAGTTTGTCCTGGTATTGGTGAACACACTTGGGTAAGCTGGATGTCAAGGGTGCTACTTGGTATTTGTGCAATCGGATTTGGATAAGTAAAGATGACTCAGCGTCGGATTGTTATCGGTGACGTGCATGGTCACTACGATACCCTTATGACCTTATTAGACGCGATCGCTCCTACTAGCGACGATAGGGTTTATTTTCTGGGTGACTTAATTGACCGGGGACCTCAGAGCGCTCAGGTGGTGGACTTTGTTAAGCAAAGCTCTTATCAGTGTCTGCTGGGTAACCATGAACAAATGTTACTAGACATTTTGGGTGATGGTGAAATCTATAGTCCAGCACTACAAGCATGGCTCTATAGTGGTGGTCACGCTACCGTCAAAAGTTATGGCGATAAAGGTGTAAGCCAAGAGCATCTGGCGTGGATGCGGACATTGCCAACTTACATCGATCTGGGAGATACCTGGTTGGTACACGCTGGAGTTCATCCGAAAATCCCTCTAGAGAAGCAAACCTCCGAGCAATTTTGTTGGGTGCGCGACGAATTTCACAGCATTACTCAGCCGTACTTCCCTGACAAGTTGATCGTCACAGGTCACACCATCACCTTCACTTTGCCGGGAGTACTGCCGGGGAAAGTCGCTCAAGGTCGGGGTTGGCTCGACATCGATACAGGTGCTTATCATCCTAAGAGTGGCTGGCTCACAGCATTAGACCTAACCAATAGCCTGGTTTACCAAGTCAACGTCTTTCGCCATCGCCTGCGTAAACTACCCCTGGCAGAAGCGGTGACGCGGGTAGAACCTTCACAGATTCTCCCACGTCGCTCGGCTCTACGCTCATAAGAGGGAGCGAACTCTATTCTTGTAGGCAATACTATCTAAGCCTTGGCCTACATTCGCCCGACTTGGAGCGATAGCCTGTTGCAAAGCATTAATTCGGTCAGATGTTGCCGGATGGCTGCTTAAAAAAGTTGGCACGGAGCCTCCTCGTTTGAGGAGTTTTTGCATAAAGTCCACCATTGCCACAGGAGCATAGCCTGTTTGCTTCAAGGTTTCTAGTCCTACCTGATCGGCTTGAAATTCATCCTTACGGCTGTTTGGACGCTGAAGCGCCAGTTCTACACCAATGTTGACAATAGTATTGCGGTTTAGTCCAGCCGCAGTTGCCAAGCCTTTTGCGATCGCCGCCTGCCGCATTTGCTGGATTGCATGGCGTCCTTCGATATGACCGATTTCGTGAGCCATCACACTTGCCAACTGAGCTTCATTATCTGCCGCTGCGATCAAACCTCTGTTGACGTAAACAAAGCCTCCCATTGTCGCAAAGGCATTAATGCCCTTGTCATCAACCACCTGAAAGGTATAGGGAATATCAGGACGTTTGCTCTGTAGTTCCAGCCGCTGACCAATCTCATTAATATAACGATTGATTTCCGGATTTCGATAGAGCCGAATCTCTCGGCTAACCAACTGCTGATTAATTTGCTTACCGATCTGGACTTCTTGGCGATTAGATATACTGGACAATTGGACAACCTGAACGCCCTGAATAAACAAATCCAAGAAAGGAAGCGCTCTGACTGCCTGGGAGGTTCCCACCACAAGGCTCAGGGTTAGCACCAGAGACAGTAAGGGATATAAAAAACGACGACGATAACGACGGGAAAGCGAAAAAAGCGGACTTAACATAGAGGATACGACTAAGACAACTGTACGGAAGAAGTCTGGAAGAGTAGACGTTATTTGAGGGGAGTTAGTTGCCAGTCCCGTCTTACTCACCTTTATTTTCTTCCATCCCCAGAGCCAGAGGCAACGCTTTAATGCTTTAGTGGGAAGTCATAGTCTTTTGCTTTGACACGGTTAGCTGCTGCAACACAAGAGCATAGGGGTCAAATCTCCTAGGGCAGCAAAATGCAAATCCCATCACTCAAGTCATGCTGATCTCTTCCAGTAGTCGTGGTAATTTAAACAGGACTCTAAGAATGAGTACTCTCGACGCTCTTAATCCGTAGTGATGGAGAGGGCTTTTCCTATAGTTCTTTTTGCAAAAACACTCAACAACGTTTCATGGCTATTTTGGATTCTAAAGGACGCCTATTTGGCAAGGTGAGCATTCTCGACATAGGCGCTGCCTTGGTGATTTTATCAGTGGTTGTCGGTATCTTCTTCAATCCCTACACCTCCGGTTCCGTGGCACAAACGAACGCCACTAAACCAGCAGAAATAGATGTGCTTGTCCGGGGCTTAAATGTACGTAATCCGGAAGCGTTGATGAATCAATTTATTAAGCAGAAGAAGACAAATATTATCATTCGCAATCAACCCTACGGTCAGCTTGACGTTAAATCTATAAAATCCCTACCGCGAACCCTAGCTGTGCCACAGCCGGATGGTTCTCTCAAAGCACTACCCGATCCAAGACCAGACGCTTTTAGCACTGATATGCTGCTGATATTAGGCGGTGAAGCCACAATCACTAAAGATGGACCCGTCTTGGGTAACAGCAAAATTAAAATTGGAACAACGCTAGAACTAGAGGGTCCAGATTACAACTTCAACGCTAGCGTGATCGGCCTGAGAGTTTCTAACTAGAAGAGGCTAGTGTAGGCTGGGGCGTTGTCTGAATTCGGGAAAAATTTATTAGGGAAAAGGTAAAAAGGGAAAGGGTAAAGGCAATGAGAAACCTGCTTTGCCCTTGTACCTATCACCTTTCCCTTAAGCTCACCAACCTTTAGGCTGATGTAGCTGGGTCAGAATGATTTAAGGCAGAACGTGCATTCAAGGACAGCATCACCCGTGAAATGCCCGTGAACAGAACGCTAGTACCCACCAGCGTCCCAATCAGCCAGGGCGCATCGAAGGGCCACTGGAACCAAATCATCGCGCCCAAGAGCAGGGTAATGATGCCGTTACCCAACGCCCATGTCCAATTTTGTTGTGGACGCAACCGGAATGCCAGGATTAGCTCGAACACGCCTTCTGTCAGCAAAAAGCTACCGAGTAATAGGGTTAGTGTCAGAACACCCGTTAAGGGGTAAACAAACAGCAT
>JALYGX010000559.1 GCA_030776905.1 Cyanobacteriota bacterium
CGCCAAGACAGTGGAAAACCACCAACCTTAGTTAAATCCGCCAGCGCTTGTAAGTCCTGACCGAAAGCATCCAGGATACAAGCCCCCGGATTCATCCGTGGAGAAATAAAAAACGTGTATCCGATAAACAAGCCCCCGAATTTATCTGTGGGGTCAATGCTTCAATCTAAAATCTAAAATCTAAAATCTAAAATCGATTGACGGCCTAGGAGTTGTGTTTGCCTTTAGCGATCGCCCATGCTGCCAACTACTCTTCTACCCAATTGAGTAACCCAAGAGAAGTAACAGCTCCAAAAAAGTGAGCGCCAATCAGATTGACGTTTGCCATCGTCACAAAAATATCTAGGGAACGAATCACATTTTCTGGCGTATAAGCTGCCATCGCTTGCGGTTGACTAAGAGTTTTCGCTAGGGCTACAGCAACTGTTTCTTCAGAAGCGACAAACGCGATTAATACCCCCACCAAACTAGAAATTAATCCAACCCGTAAGGTGTGAGTAATATGTTCTTTGCTGGGATATACCTGGGAATTTTCGGCGTGCAAAAGTCTGCCTAACCGCCTATAGCGAAAATCCCAAAATATTCTAAAGCCCAGCAATAACAGGCCCACTATTGCTAAAACTACCCCGAAACCAATACCTGCATTATTGGTTTCTTCGCCCATGTTGCGACCCAACATAGCAAATAATAAAACAATGCCGGAAACAGCACCCAAGAATAACTGTATCCAGAAGCTAAATCTACTAAACAAGCGAAAAGTTGCGACGAATTCGCTTTGGGTCAGCGGTTTCGACACGGATTCTGGTTGATTCATTGTATACACCTTATTGCTGAATTGATCATCAAAACAAACGAGACAAGAAAGAGGTTCTGCTTGTCTACCTGGCGATCGCGATCGCCTTGTGGTTAGCTATTAGACTTCTGCAGAAAACTCGGTTAAGGGCAGGCAGGATGCCTACCCCGCAGTAGTTATGACAGAGGTCTATTGGTTACTCAGGAATCGCTGAGGGATATACTCCTGTAGCAACTAGCACAGGTTTGTTGGTATACTCGGCTTCTAGCTTCTGCTTCAAGGTCAAGTCCCATTGCAGATCGTACTCCCGCTCAAGTTCAGCGAGGACAAACGAACGCAGCTCGCCGGTTACCGCAACCTTCTCACCTTCTCGCACGCTTGGTTGGGGAACTGTGTGTATCACTAACAAGTCTTGTCCGCCAATTAATTTGTCTTCATCCAAGGTGAACGAGTTTGGACTTCTGAGGCTTTCGACTTCACCGCTCACCGCCAGTGTCTTGCCGTAGTATTTTTTGGGGTCTGAGGTGAGTTCCCCTGGTGTGGGGGCTAGCGCCATCGATTGTGCAACGATCGCAGGTTTACTTTCGAACTCGGCGTACAAGTTTGGCTCTAAGCCTAATTTGTACTCGCGCTCAATATCTGCAAGGACAAAATTCCGAACTGTTCCCGTTACTTGAACTTCTTGATCTGATTCAGCCGGCAGCACAAAAGGCTTGCCGGTGGCATTGACAACCAAAATCGATTCGCTGCCAAAAAACTCCTGATCGCTAACTGTAAAGGTCGATGGCCCCAATTTTTTGACTGGTTCGCTTCTGATGGTCACAGTTTTGCCAACCAGTTGTGCTGTTTTATCAACCACATTCTCGGTTGTCGTGGCAACCGAACCGGGTGTTCCAGGTGCAGGTGCAGGTGCCGTTGCTTCCCGCTGTGGGGTAGTACAAGCCGGAAGCAGCATAGCTGCTAGTGCGAGTGCGATCGCTCCTCCCTTAGCATTCCACAGCTTTTGAGTGGTATTGTTCAAACGATTATTAACCATTGAAAAGTCTCCGTGATTTTCGTATTTACTTTGTTGAGGCAGGTAGATATTTTATTTTCCAAACAGGGTCGTTTTACTGCCTAATTAAAAAAGACTTGACCATCTTTTTTAATTCTTAAAACCCTTTGGTTGTCATCAAAGTTAGTCGTTTCATCCAACGAAACTGCCAGCATCCCTATCTCAGAACTAGACCGGGGTATAACTTTCAGCAGTCCTCCATCTTCGCCACCATGTCGATGTCCGCTGCGACTACTCTTTGTTGAGCTACTTGGATAGAGGTTTGGGAACCGACTTGCGCAATTTCCGATAAATAAAAGGTTGAACTCAACACAGCCAGTGCCGTTATGGTTGATTTGATTTTTCTAAAATCATCCCGTTCTGAACAATCAACTTCTTGCGACAATGGGAATTTAGAGTCTCAAAAATCGACTTAGGCAAAAGCTCTATTGTGTCTCTTCAACATTTCAAAATCTTGCTTCTATGTCCATTTAATCAAACTAGCCCAACCTTGCCATCTGCCTGACGCCATAAGACAATATCCATCTTAGGGAAGATGAGTGAGTAAAAAATTATGATATGGCTTTAAGTTAAGTGCGATCGCTCGCACTATTGGCGATAGATGCTTGATTCCCAACTGCCGCACTGGGGCGCATCCATTCTTGCAACGTCCATAAGCTAGTTAGGGCAGCTATTGCAGCTCCCAAACTATCCATAATCAAATCAATAATCGTATCATTCAGACTCCCAATCACTTCGGTTGAGAGAACAATACCAGCCGTCCACTCGGTAACTTCCCACAAAGCACCAATCGCAATCCCAAAACTGGTTATTGTTAGCAAGTACAGCATTTTATGGTTGCGAAAAATAGTCAGCATTGAACTGTATGCTACAAAACTCAAGGCTAAAGTCACGGCAAAAGTCGTGAAAGCATGAACAATTTCATCATAAAGTCCCGGTTGGTAAAACAGTCCGAAAACCCAGCCTCCGGCGTTGAGTAAGGCAGCAAGCACAAACAGGAAATCAAACAGCGTTGGCAAGTGATCGTCCATTACCACAAACACCAGGGATGCTACTAAGAATAAGGCTAACCCCAAGGCATTTTGCCATTTTCCCTGACTCAGAGCAGCTATTACGGCTATTGTTAATAACGCCTGTCCTACCCAAGCTGCAACTCGAT
>JALYGX010000560.1 GCA_030776905.1 Cyanobacteriota bacterium
ACCACAGGCAATAGTTGAGGAATTTTTTTGCCGATGCGATTGCGGGCGGTAATTGTGGCAATCGTCAGCATTACCATTAAGACACCTAGAACGGCTATGGGATTTTTGAGCTGAAAGATTACCGCCAAGATGTACCCTACACCCAGTAGCTGTACGACCGTTCGTAAGGTAGCGTGTGCTAAGGGAATTTCTAAACCTAACTTTTGCCAACTGGATAAACCAATGGCGATTGCAATCATGCCCAATCCCCACCCTAAGTCTGTCAGGTCAAGTTTAATTAATGACTCCACGCCCAGCTACTCACTTACTTTCCTGACTATTTTGTCAGATTCTCGCTCTATCACCCCAACACTGTGTTCATTGCTGAAACAGCTAATTCCTCAACACTTATCACTCATTGCCCACAACTCAGCACTCTTGAAAAGCTTCTGAAACAATTTGATACCTTTACCATTCTGAGGAACTAGGGCATGGGAACACCTGGATTCCCTTTTGCCCCAAAATTTGATTTATTTAAGTAAAAATTCTAGGTGTAAGCGAGTGAATAAAGTTCCCCCTTTTAACCTGACACGGCAGTACAAAGTAATCGGAGAAGAAATAAGTGCTGCTGTTCAGGACGTTCTGACCTCTGGGTGTTACATCGGTGGTGCTCTAGTTGAAAGCTTTGAGCAACAGTTTGCGGATTACACGGGTGTCGGAGAATGCATAGCTTGTAATTCTGGGACGGATGCCCTTTATCTGGCACTACGAGCCTTGCAGATCGGACCGGGTGATGAGGTCATTACAACACCCTTCACCTTTATTGCCACAGCAGAGGTCATTTCTGTTGTTGGTGCCAAGCCTGTTTTTGTGGATATCGATGCCGAAACCTTTAATCTTGATGTTAATCAGTTAACATCGGCAATTACAGAACGGACAAAAGCGATCATTCCGGTTCACCTATTTGGACAGTCGGTGGATATGACGACACTGATGGCGATCGCAGTCGAGAAGGGTATTGCTGTAATTGAAGACTGCGCTCAAGCCGTAGGAGCCGAGTGGGCAGGTCAAAAAGTCGGTAGTATTGGTCATATTGGCTGTTTTAGTTTTTATCCCACCAAAAATCTTGGGGCTTGTGGTGATGGGGGTGCTGTAACGACCAACGATCCGGCGCTCGCTACAACCATTCGTATGCTTCGGGAACATGGGATGAGTCGCGTTCGTTATCGTCATGAAGAAACAGGCATCAATAGCCGCTTGGATGCCCTACAAGCTGCCGTTCTCCGAATAAAACTCCGTTACCTGGATCAATGGAACGATGCCCGTCGAGAGGTTGCTGCCGCTTATCACCAGTTGTTAAACCCAGTTCCAGGAGTAGTGATTCCTGAAGAATCTTTGGGAGGGCGTTCGGTTTGGAATCAGTACACCATTCGTTTAACTAAAGACGGCAGCAATAGCAGCTATCGGGACGAGGTGCGCAGCAAGCTACAGCAGCTAGGTATTAGTTCCACGGTTTATTATCCGCTGCCTTTGCACTTACAGCCCGTCTACCAAGATTTAGGCTATCAAGTGGGTGACTTGCCAATCGCTGAACGAGCCTGTCACGAGGTATTGTCTCTCCCAATGTTCCCAGAACTTTCCTTTAAGGAGCAGCAGCAAGTGGTTTATGGTTTAAAGGATTGTATTAGTCTTTAGTCAACAGTTGTAGGGGCGACGTATACGCCGCCCCTACGATAACCTGGATAATTAACTCGGAAAGCCCCTTAGACGCGAACACGCACGGGTTTAACAGTGGCTAAGGCTTCAACCAAACTGCGGACAGCGGCAACCATTGCCACTTCGTTATCCAACTGATTGATAGCGGAACCAACTCCCACCCCAGCCGCACCTGCGGCAATTGCCATCGGTACTGTCACGTTCGATAAACCCGAAGCACACAGTACGGGGACTGATACGGCACGGGAAACCTCAGAAGCGGCAGCTAACGTGGGTGCAGCTTTTTCAACTAAGCCCAATGTCCCAGCTGAACGGGGTGCGCTGCTGGTTCCGCCTTCGGTTTGGATGATGTCAGCGCCAGCTTGCACTAAGTCTTCTGCCAATTGCACTTGCTTATCTAGCGTCAGAATGTGGGGGACGGTAACAGAGAGGGTGATGTTAGGTAGGAGCGATCGCGTTTCTTGGGTCAATGCCAACACTTCTTCCGCCTCAAATCGCCGTCCTTGGGCGTAAAAGCTGTCGAAGTTTCCAATTTCAATCAAATCGGCACCTGCGGCGGTGGCACTCACAAACTTATTGGGTTCCACAGCCGAAACACAAATCGGCAAATTCGTCAATCCTCGTACCAGCCGTACTAAATCTGGGTCAGCGGCGATGTCTACGAAAGTAGCGCCACCTCGATCAGCGGCTTTGACAACTGCCGCAACGCTCTTGGCATCAAAGTTATTCAAGCCGCTAATTACTTTGAGGACTCGGCTCTGGTCGAAGGCTTGCTGTAGTGTAGGATGCATTGTCATAATTACTTTTTGTCCTTATTATCAACTACACTTCCCCAAGTTTTAATACCTCAGGAGTCTAGTCGAAAGGGAAGTTTATTACCTAGACTAAAAGCATACTGGAGATCGTGTATCATCCTGTCTTTGAAGATTCATGAATTTTCCGCCAGCCAACTTATCTTCATTTCACTCGGATGTCTTGCAGCAAACTGAGTTAGGTCAGTTATGCGGTCAAGCTAAACTATTTCGCGATCGCTATGAAGTGTTGCGGATGCTGGGTCGAGGCGGTTTCGGAGTCACATTCCTCGCCAGAGATGTGTCACTACCGGGTGAGCCTTTGTGCGTAATCAAGCAATTGTGCCCCAAATTCACCGAACCAGCGGCGTTGGAAACTGCTCGCAAGCGCTTTGAACGGGAGGCGAAAACCCTTGGCAAGTTGGGTAGCCACTCTCAGATTCCCATGCTGCTCAATTATTTTGTCGATAATGGCGAATTTTACTTAGTTCAGGAATACGTCGATGGTGCGACGTTGGCAAGGTTGGTGCGGCGTTGTGGTTGTATATCGGAAACAGCAGCTAGACGCTTTTTGCGCGAAATGTTAATTCTGTTGCAGTACATTCACAATCAACAGGTCATTCATCGCGATATCAAGCCTCAGAATATTATTCGCTGTAAGGACGACGGCAGGCTGGTACTCATTGATTTTGGGGCGGTTAAGGAAGAAATCGCTCAGGCTGGAGATACCAGTATGAAAGTGCCCACAACCCATTTTATTGGGACTGTAGGGTTTGCACCGCCTGAACAATTTTCCCTGCGCCCCGTGTTTGGCAGCGATATTTATGCTTTGGGTGTGACTTGTCTGTATTTATTGACAGGGAAAGCCCCGCTGGACTTTGAGGCTGATCGCCAAACAGGCGAACTGCTGTGGCAAGATTCCGTACAATTAAGCAAACCTTTTGCCAGAATTTTGGGCAAAATGCTGAAAATTTCTCTACGAGACCGTTATAAATCGGCTGGAGCCATTATACGAGCGCTCGACCAGGAATCTTCTACCCAAGATAATCTAGGGCAGTACTTGGTAATTCAGAACCAACCGCCTCAAGATGAAGCGGCTCCCTCAAATGACAGCAGTACTACTCCTCGTTCCCCTGCGGCTAAAGCAGCGCTCGCGATTCGGGATTGGAAATATAGAATGCAAGCAAGAGACGAACAGCGTAACCGGGAAAAAATTAAAAAACTACTTAGCGAATCGGGCAAGCCATAACCTGGATGGGAAGAGCACGACGGCGCAGAATTAGAGATAGAAATATTACACCTTAATCAGGACAAGATGTAGGTGAGAAATAATTACAATTGAACTGCTTCTTAATTCACCCTTATGTAGCAAAACTTTTATATAAAAGCCAGGTGACCCGAAAATGTATGCGAACAGAATTAAAACCCTAACAAATGGGCTACTGGCTCTCTTCCTAAAGTCTAACTGTCCTCTATGTGATCGCCCTGCCCAAGCCGATTTTTGCGAGTACTGCCAGCGACAGTTGCTACGCTGCCAACTGAAAAATCCGAGTAAGTTTTGGCAAGGAGACTTACCCGTGTTTATCTGGGGTGCTTACAGTGGCATTTTGAAACAAGTGCTCGCCGCCTTAAAATATGAAAACCAGCCCCAACTCGCTCGACCATTAGGTCATTGGTTAGGTCAAGCGTGGCTGAAATCACCTGCCGCCACCCGTGCTAAAAAATTCACGGTGGTTCCCATTCCCCTCC
>JALYGX010000561.1 GCA_030776905.1 Cyanobacteriota bacterium
TGGGACCTTTCATCTCTAGTTCTGCCCAAGTCTGGTCAAAGTCGGCTAAGGTGACATTAACGGCAACCATTGGTTTGAGCTGAACGCCGATTTCATCCCACATGATCCCTGAACTTGAGTAATCAAACTCTTCTGGTGAGGGCAGAGAGTCAGCATGGGCACGGATTCTTTCTGAGGATAAGGCATTTTTGCGTTTGCCCCTGAAAGTAGCCGAGTACTTCCAGCCACTGCCACTTTTACACAGGTGAGCGAGTTTACAGGTCTGGCAGATGGGGCTTGACTCAGACGCTTCAACGTTGAGGTTCTTTGCCCTCAATTTCTGGAATAGGTTACTTCTGAAACAGTTGCCTTGAGTGTCGGGTTCTTCCCCTGCTTTGGGCCACACTAAGAATGGATTTCCGTTAGGAGTTCGGCGTGTGTTGTCAATTTTTAGCCCATTATGCCTGACTGGTAGGTCAGTATAATTTGATTCAATAACTCCAGTCGTTGGATTTCTATGGTCGTTGCTGATGTACCATAGTTTTTCAGTATCAAAAGCGTGGGGTAAAGCGATACCAGCGGCGTAGGATTTCCCAAGCCCTGGTGCTGACCTATCCAGGATGTACTTATAGTTTTTTGCTACAGCATCCTGCCAGCGTTGCAGGCGTTGATTAGCGTTAGCGAATGTTTCATCAGGCGGCTCTGCGGGTTCTTGTGGTTTGGGTTGTGGTGCCTGACCAAACCCTTTGAATTTTCCTAGGGTGTCGGCTAGAAGCTTCCTGAGTCGCTTGCCAAATCCATGCTTTAACTCCCACTCATCTTGGTCGATGATTCTGTCAGCCTCTGGTTGCTGTTCTCTGATGCCTCCGTGCTCACGGGCGAGCGCCAGATATTCATCAATACTGATAAGCTGTGAGGTAGATGCCCTAACTTCTGCGGATACTTCGTCAGCATCGCCAGCCGATTTCTCAATCTGACCCCACCAAACAACTTGGACTGAGTAGCCCCATTGTGCCAGTAATTCCCAAGCTTTTAAATACTGATTGGTTACGTGGGGATTGCTGATGGCACCCGCATCAGCAAACCAATCAATCTGCCGGGTTAGAAGTTCTGCTGCTAGACTTTCTAACGAGGGTTTCCACTGTTCGGGGCTGGCTGCAAAGTTAGCTGAGGCAGCGCCTAATGTGGGCAGTCTCCAATTTTGGGCGATAATGTCTGCCTTGAGGAATCCTTCACTGTGACCAATGGCACGACGGATAACAGCACCATCGGGACGGTAAACGCCGATTGGTAACTCACCGTTAGGTAAATGGGCTGACTTTTCCCCACTGGGCCAGCGATATTTACCCTCATTAGAATCGTCGAAACGGTTCTGCCAGCCGATAATTAGTCCATCAATGTTGGGAATGGGACAAGCGAATCCCGATTCTGTAACAGATAGTTTCCCTCGTCTCACACCTGGGAGATTAGCTGGGGTAAACTGCGGTACTGGCTGGTTAGGGGTGAATGAGAAGTAGGGGTCGCGGTTAATGTGTGTGTCAGATAGGCCGCGCTCACGTAAGTTTTGCCGATGCCTCTGGGATAATCCAAAGTGCTTGTGAATCCGGCGTATAGCTTTATCTCGTTCCGCTTCAGGTATTGCACCCCGACGTAACTCTTCTCGTTCGCGCTGCCTTTGGAGTGAGCGTTCCTGTTGGCGTTGCTGCCACTGTTGTGAATTTGCTTCTTCCGAGGTTTGAGCATACATCCCAAACCCCCAGGCATCGTCTTTAATGAATTTCCAGCCAGTTGGTAGACTGCTCAGATTCGCACGGCAATGGACTATTCCAGTTTTCTGCGATTGGCGACAATCAGAGCGATCGCCATTGCAGATTGGGCAGTTTCGCTTGAGGGGGATGAAACCTTTCATACCGCACTCCCCCTTTCTACCCCAGCCAAGTGATCGTGCGTTCGCCGAAGATGTTGCCGCTCTCTTGCCCACCGGCAAGTGGAGAACGGCTCAACTGATTTTGACATAGCTAGCTGCTTCCTTTTGTCTTTTAAACTCCCGCGTGAGTAGCTAGCCAGAGTAGGCATAAGGATGCTATGCTAATTAGGCGTGGGTCAACGCAATATTTAGCATATAAAGTCTTAGCTTAAGTACGTGGTATTACCCAAGCTGGCTAGCTTTGATAAAAACGCCAATCTCATCTCATCCTCTCTGGATAAAGATGAGTTTGTGTTTATGGCGGCTTGAATGGATGTAACGTAAGCTGATAGGATGTATGTACCATAAGCATAGAGTGCAGTAGTTGCTGCTACTAGCCTCTCATGTTGTATTCACTGCATTCGGCTGAAGGTGCTTTGGGTTGAAATAGCACGTTCAGCCACTTATTTTTCTCTCACTTGAGCGATCACTTAATATAGGAAAGCATATCTCAGAATTGGGAAAAAAGATCGCCTCATCTCAGCAAGTGTACACTTTTTTATTGCCAACTTCCCCACAAAGTAAATCCAGCCCAGGTTGCTGGATGGGAACGCGGATCGTTGATTTGTTTAACCTGCGCTCTTTTGAGGGCTTCAGCTAAGGGGAGTTCTTTGTTGTATTGGTAAAAATCACTGAGGAGTTCCGCACTCAGGCGGTCATTAGCAAACCACAAGCTTCCGAGGACAGTAGCTACGCCTGTACGGAGCGAGATGCCAGCTAAACCGAGAGTAGTACGCTCATTCCCTGCCGCTGTTTGGCAAGCACTGAGTACCAGTAGAGAGGGCGGATAATTCGCACTCGCCAAAATCTTTTCTAACTCTGGCAGCGAGATTTGCTGGGAAGACGCCTGGATAAAGCTGCTCTCTGGCGTACCACCAAATTTGGCATGAGTGGCTAAATGTAGGATTGAAGTCGATTTTAACGCGATGGCGTGCTGGAGGTTTTCTGGGGTGAATCTTTCGTTGAGAAAGACTTCTACGTCGCCCAGAATTTTTTTGATGGCTTGAGTTTCTCTCTGCACACCAGGCAAGGGGGCGTAGTTGGTTCCCTTCTGGGTTAAGCCAAAGATTAGGGCGCGCCTATTTTCAGGTTGTCGCCTTGTCGTTGATTGGGACAGCAAGCTCCAGCTTAAGGTGTGAGCGATCGCGTATTCCTGCACCAAAAATTGCTTTCCATCGTGCAGTGCGGCGAGAGGAACAGCCCGAAACTTGCCCAAAGAATTAAATACCAATGTTTTGACGCCACTCGCTTGTAATTGTGCTTCTAAGGGGGCAAGCAGCAGCGTATAAAGTTTTTGGGAAAGTTTAAGATAGCGATTGTGGGCAATTTCTTCGAGGAGGAATCGCCATTGCTCTAATAAGTTTTCCAAGTCTGATGGTGCAGCATTGACTCGGTGGCTCGAAATTGAACCATCCGGGAGTTGTAAGATGATGTAGACATACTGGGGTAGAGGGAGGAGAGTTATTAGTGCCGATTGCGTCTGCTGCGATAAGGCTTGAGGCGAAATTTTTCCAGTTGTCCAGCAAACATCACCAAAAAAGCTTTCGAGGAAGGCAATTTGCAGAAGATCGGCAACCTCCAAAGCTTCTTGAATTTCAGAAGGGTTGTCGCTTTCCAGGAGCAGTTCGAGAAAATTTAAGTAAACGGGTTCAACTGAAACTCTAAAATCAACCTGCAAATCTTGGCTGGCACTAGCCATTCCCTGTCTAATAGTTTGCAGAGCAGCAAGGGTTTGTCGGTAACTCGTTTTGGCTAAGTCTCGATGCCCTTGAAGCTGATGGATTCTTGCGGTTAAATACTGCCATTGATAGAAACTATCATTAGCTCCAACTTGTTGAGCAAAAAAGCTGGCTGAGGCAAGATGAGAAAGAGCTAGAGAAAATTTTTGTTGGTGGAAAAAAATCTTCCCTAATTCACCCCAAGCCAAAGAAAGAATGCGTGGTTCCCCAAGGATTTGAGCAACTTCTAAAGCAACGTTCGCTGTGTCGAGTGGGGTAGGGTCGCCTTGGGCTAGCGTTAATAGCTGATAAACTTTTCCGGCAGATGGTGGAAGGTTCGTAAGAATTTGTCGTGCTTGCTCTCGGTAGGTAACTTGCGCTTCTGGAGGCAATATAGATAGGTAGTTTAGCCTTGCTTGTGCTGCTACTATAGTGGTCAAGTTTTGACTGGAAACTAGTGCATTTTCGGCAGCTTTCTTGGCTTGAGCTTGGGCATTAATAGCTTGTTGAAGATAATCTTCGGCAACGAGGGAGTTTCCTGAGTTGCTACCAGCTTCGGAGTTAGAAATCGCTAGCTTTGCTTGTTTATCCCAGGTAACGTACAAATTATTGTAAGCCGTAGTTAGAAGTTCGGGATTGTTTAACGAATTAGCTATCTGCAAGCTAGCTTGATAATAATCGATAGCTTTTGTAAAGTTGCCTTGCATAAACTGAGCGTTGCCCAATACGCCGAGTGCTATCGTTTCTAATTCGGGAAGTTTCTGTTTTTGTGTAGAGCGAAGTAGTTGCTCTCCTAAAACTGTAGCTTGGTAACTAGCTCCTTGATGAAGATAAGCTTGAACTTGTTGAAGTTGTTGTAGAAGTTCTTGTTTGATGAGTGATCTTGAAGAGCTTTCTGCCCTTGCTAATGGCGATAAACCCATTAAGACTAGAGTTAAAATTAATGAATTAATAAATACATTTAATCGCATATTTTAATTTGTTTTTAATAAAAATTTAGTTATAATCTTTGAAAGAAACAAAAATATTAATAGAAACCAAGTGTTGAAAAATCTGTGACGTTTGTATGGCGTTGTCTGAGTGGAAATATAGCGAAGGTTGATGCTTCCTCAAGTTCCATGATTATGAAGTTATTATGGCTTGGCATTAGTGTAATCTGGCTGGGATCTGGATTATGCTTATCCTTGTCTTTTGCACCAGCTTTTGCTCAAGATTATCAACCTCCTTCAGATCGAGGTAGGCAACAACAAGCAGATGCTCAAGGTTCGAGGGGGGATTGCAACAATCAGGCATTGCACCTGTTAATTCCAGAGGATCATACACCGAATACAATAGCCGCTCGTCCCAGTTTCTTCTTTTACAGCGAATTTAAGAGAGTTAGCTTTGCTTTATCTGCTCCAGGTAGGACTGAGCCGCTCTACGAACGTGAGATTTTGATTAACACGTCAAGGGTAGTGCGAGTAGAGATTCCGGAAACTGCGCTCCCGCTTGAGGTTGGTCAAGAATATGTGTGGACGGTGGTTGCTAGGTGTCCCTCAGTTGGACAGATTTACGCTCGTGCCTCGCTTCGGCGGGTGGAAGTCACGTCAGAATTAGAGAAAGCCCTATCGGCGGCAAAGTCTAATAACGATCGCGCTCGGATATTTGCCCAGCATGGTTTGTGGCACGATGCTTTAGCCGCTGGTAACGCATCAGACTATTTTTGGCGGCTTCTTGCTGAAATTGGAGTACACAAGTTGGGTGATTTGGCGGATGCTCCGAAGGGGGCAACGGGTGACTAACCAAAAGAGGTGGTTTTGGGGATTGAAGGTGGTTCTCCCGGTTTGGCTGTTTGTTTGTATTATGCGGTTTTTGGGATGTGTCGAGCCAGTGGAGTTGATGGCGTTAGATGCCATATTTCAATGGCGCATCCCTAAATCTCAGGATGTGGACTCACGCCTTGTTATTGTCGGGGTTACAGAGTCGGATATCCAGCAGTTAGACCATTATCCTTTAAGCGATCGCGTACTGGCACAACTACTCAACAAGATTCTGGCAGCTAAACCTGTGGTTGTTGGGTTGGATTTATTTCGAGATGTTCCCGTCAACTATGGTGATGAGGGGGAAGGGACGCTAGCCCTCGAACATATTTTTCGCACTGCTGATAACTTGATTGGTGTAGGGAAATTTACAAGTGTGCCTGGGGATGAATTCTTTAGCCAAATTGCCCCTCCACAACTCCTGGCTCAAAAGCAGCAAGTTGCTGATATTAGCACGATAGTTGATCCCGATGGCGTGGTGCGGCGGGGAAACCTTTACCCTATTGCTGATGGTTCCCCGGAATCCAAGATACCCAGTTTGGGGTTAAAAGTCGCATATCGGTATTTATCCAGATTAGGGATAAATCCCGAAGCGGCAGAGACGGGTTGGTTGCGTTTAGGGAAGGCGGTTTTCCCGCCGTTCGAGGAGAATGATGGGGGGTATAGTAATGCGGATGACCGTGGCTATCAAATTTTAATCGATTGGCGTGGTTTGCCCGGAGAGAATTTTTTGCACGTTTCAGTGATGGACGTTTTAGGTGGGAAAATTCCCCCAGAGCGACTGCGTGGCAAAATTGTCTTGATTGGAGCTTATGCGCCATCGCTGAGGGATAGTTTTTATACTCCTTATAGCAAGTATCGCGGTGGCTCTACGCCTAAACCAATGTTTGGGGTGGAAATTCAAGGGGTTCTGACGAACCAGATTATTGGTGCGGCGTTGGGGGAACGTTCTTTAACTCGATATATTGCCGAACCGTTGGAATACCTTTGGCTCTTATTTTGGGTTAGCTTAGAGCTGATTTGGATAGTGCTGTGGCGGCGAAGGTGGCATTATCCCTGGTTGGTGTTATTGGTTGCGATCATCGGTGGAATTTGCCTGAGTGGAGTCTTATCAGTTGCGACTTACACAGCATTTTTGGTGGCGAATTTATGGCTACCATCGAGCGCTGCGCTGGTTGGTATAGCCTTGATGGCTGTTTGGGCAACGCTTTATCTTTATATTGAAGATTTGAATGATTACAACCGCACGTTAGTCGATAAAGTTAATGAGAAGACGCAGCATTTGGAAGAGATATTAATTAAGCTGCAAGCAACCCAAGAACATCTGGTAATGAGGGAGAAGCTTACGGCAATTAGTTCGTTAGTTGGAAGTTTATCACATGAGTTAAAAAATCCTCTATGGGCAGTGGGAAATCGCTTGGAAATTTTGACCCATTTGGCACAGCAATTGCGACCCAAAGTTGAGGGTGTACTTTCAGAATCTGATAGGGATAAACAGCGTGAAATGCTTGAGCCATTTCTCCAGAAGTGGGAGCAAAATCTGGGCAAAACTAAACAGGAACTGGCTCGTGCTAATGGTCTAGTGGCAACGTTGCTTCCGGTTCCCCAAGGACAGTTGCCTGAGAGTTTGGCGAAGGCTACGTTGGGAATGGTTGTGGATTTGGCGTTAAAGTTAGCCCGTCAGCGAGAGATGGGTCAAGATATTCATATTGAAACGCGACTGGGCAAGTTGGCTCAAGTTCCAGTAAAAATTCCCTTAGTCTTATTAAGAGTATTGACAAATCTACTGGATAATGCGTTTTATTCTGTTATCCAAAAAGAGCAGTTTTTAGATGCTGAATATGTGCCGCAAATTCGGATTGAATTTGTTGAGGAGAGAGATTCTGTTATTTGGCAGATTTGGGATAACGGAGTGGGGATTCCTGAGCCTTTTCAGAAGCGGTTATTTGAGCCGTTGGTGACGACTAAACCTGCGGGTGAGGGTTCGGGTTTGGGGTTGTATATTGTGTATGAGTTATTGGAAAAGCACCAGGCTGTGATT